>CBDBFT010000002.1:0-7366 GCA_965205065.1 Candidatus Poribacteria bacterium
AGATCCACAAGGAGTGCTCACAAGGGACCTGCTGATGTGTGCAAGCTCTTATGTTCATACAGAAAGGAGCTTCCCCGATGTTTGGCTGTACAATACATTATGCTAAATGACATATATATAATCACCAGGTACAAGGGCACCAAGCCTCTTACAGTACGTAAGTGAAATACAAAGCACATTGACTAGCTCAGTATCTACTATAGTACTACCACCTTAGTATGTAATATTATAATTGGCACGTACAGTGCTTTGAATGCTCCAAAGAGATTATTTGCTGATGCCGTGATTGTTTTATTTGTGAGTTCATCTGAGATTAACAAGAACTGCACAGGAACTCAGAAGAAAAATATCCTTTGGGAGAAGCACAGGATGAGAGCTCAGCCAATCTCAGATGTACGTATGGCTTTCAGTGGGTACATTTTGAATGCATTCAAAGTGATCAACATGAGCTGCTAGAAGGGACTTTTGGAAGTGGGCCTAGCTTTCTCCATTCAGAATCTCTACTTACAGAATCCACACAGAATACCTTGGGTTCCACAGACTGTGTCTCCCAGTTCTTTGAAAAGCCTGCACCAAGAACAAGTAAAATCTGAAGGCACATAAGTACATGCAATAGCAATTAACCCTTAGAGCCAAGTAACTATGGCAACACAGTTCATCTGTGGGCAGCAGGCATGCACGTAATGGATTATTGTAAGGATTAGCTGTATTCTACTCAAGGGCTGTTGGCAAAATGCCATATGAGGACAAGGCTGAGACTGAGCTATGCATATATTCACTTGTATCCTGGTCACGTGACACATTAATGGCACCAACAGTGGGGCAAGTCCGATGCCAAGTCATGTAGCATGGTATATCTACCCAAATGAGTATGTAGTTATACCATGGCACATGACGTGTGATAACTTCCCCAAGTGCCCAGGTGCCCAGTCATACCAGTGAAGACTTGAACATTAACCTGACAATTGGCGATTGATCCAAAGAAGCTGGAAATGGCTATTTCAGGGGTTGTGCTGCACAAAACTGATGATCACTCAAAATTGCTATGATGAATAGAACTTACAGTCCAAAAGAGTGGTCTAGAGCTGTAAGCTGTGGCCAATTGCCAACTAGGGCTTAACTTATATGCAAATCAAATTATAGCTTGCGATTGGCTGTGGGCTACAAACATGTTTGTGCATATGGTCCACCATTGGATATGGCTGTATGGTAGCATCCAATGAGCATGTTGTACCTGTATCCTGGTTGTTATCTTGCACGGACTTGGAAGTAGCAGCCGGCTCCAGGTTGTCAGAGAATACTTCCAATGATTTAATCTTCTTGAAGAACTGTGTAGTAGCTGTAAGCATATCATTCACTGTGGTGCTAGAGTGTGTAACACAGGGAGCGCCTTCACTGGTGTCAGGGTACCGACAGCAGTCACGGTGCTTGTTGACATGACTTACATACTTCTCCAAACCCTTGGCCTCCTGGGGGCACTCTGGGTGCCTTTGCAGTTGTTTGTAGAGCTCAACAATGTCACTAGAGAATTGAAGGTTATGGTGTAGACCACAATAGTGAATGAGTATAGCTTTCAGGCTTTTCTCAACTGCCTCATGACAGAAAAAGCAAATGGCATTGGGAAATTTAAACTGCTCTACAGGTGTTTCCCCTCTATTGATGAAAGCAGCTTCTCCTCTTGCCTCCCTCTTTGCAGCATGCAAGTGCTGCGCTAGCTGGAGGTCATTCTCTGCCTGAACAATCCACATGACGGCATCCATTCTACTTGTACTTTCTAGGTGGCCAGTCTCCATTACATTGCTCCACACACTTTGGGAGCCCCTTTGCTCTTTTGTAAGGGCACACATGCTCCACTTAAGATACAGCCCAGTGAGATGGGAGACATCAATGCACCTTAAAAGATGCACAATTTTATCTTTCCTGAAGAGGGTGTTGCTAATAAAGGCCAACCCTTCGCCTGTGGGATTGGCAGCTTGCAGGATGGAACCAAAGTTGGCCATAAGCTCTCCACACTTCTGCTTTCTGTCAGCTGGCTCATAACACACACAGCAGAGGTAGTGTAGGTGAAACAGTATCCTCTCAAGGGCAAAGCAGACCTGCTTCACTGAACAAATTTTCAGGGCAGAGTGAACAATTTGTGTCAGATTTTCACCAAAGCTGCTTTCAGTGATAGGATAACAGAGTACCTTTGATGCCTCCTGTGTCATCTGTGCACTGCCAGAGAGTAACATTCCAACTTCACTCTCTGTGGACTGCCTGCAAACCACCAAGCTGCTTTCCTGTATTGTCCTCTTTGGGGACACCTTCAGCTGTAGCTGTGGAGGAAGTCCAGGTGTGACACCAACCACCCTAGCACAAATTAAGGTGGCATCAGGCTGACAATACTTGACAATGTCATTCATCTTAAAGTCAGAGAACAGCAGAAAGTCAGCATCACTGCTTAGAGCTACTGAAATCCCAGGCAGGAATGGGACAGAGCCTATGTAGCTCAGGAGACCATGGTTGTCCAGAGCCTGCTCAAACTGAGAAGGATGGCTGCAGTTCAGCATAGCTGACAAGTGAAAGGACTCCACCGATGGAGGGAGCACCTTACTCACCTCTTCCACAAAGTACGTCAGGAGTTGAAAACCTGGAACATCTTTGGAGTGAGATGCAATGAACAGGGTATCCTTGTGAAGTAGACAATAGGATGTCCGTGCACTGCCTACAACTAGTTGTCCCCTGTAGCTCAGTGTGGTGGTAACTTCATTGACACACATGAAGCGGAACTGCTGAATTTTCAAGATCGCTTCCTCCTCCTCTTTCAGTGGCTTACGCTTGGTCTTGTTGTGAATGATGCGGCACACACCACTCGCAAATTCACTGGACCTTATAAGACTTCTTACTGTGTCAATGAAGTTGCAGCCATGACCCAGGCCCTGCTTCTTCCCAAACAACTCAAACATGCACTGATTGTTGTCATCCTCAATGTATGGGTCTAGCTCCACGGAGACTTCATCAGTGAGGAATTTCACTCCCAGGCAGCGGGGAAGGGTCACTGCTCCTGTCTGTGGCTCTGGTGGAGGAAGACAAACATACTTTACAAGTCCTGAAGGAAGACGCCTTTGGATCCATGGGGCATCACTGAACACTAGTTCATCAGATGAGGCAATACCACCTGCCTCTGCAGGCAAGGGAATGGGAAGGCAAATGCTCCTTTGAGCAGCCTCCTCATCTTCCCTCACAAGTGCCACTAGAGCCTTGTAAGCTGCCACACTCTTCTGCCTCTGTAGTGGGTCAAACACTGAATTGGTCTGCATGTCTTGTAATGCCTGCAATACATGGATGTAGTGGGTGACATCAGGGTACGGTTTTAAATCCAGTACTGCCAGCAGGGGATTGAACTGTTGAAGAGAGGCAGGGAGAATCTGGAGATGTGGAGAGAGGCACTGTTGCTGGCTGGTAGGAAGGTGCTCCACCAGTTCAGATCCCCTCACTAGCCAGAAGCCCTTGCTGTCTGTGCTGTCAACAAACACACACTTTACTGTGAAAAGTTTTCTCTTTACCAACTCCTCATTTTGGCTAAGCCTTGCACAAAGATACCTGTAATGTTCAAAGAAAATGTTCCTCAACACTCGACTCAGATGGACAGTGCTAGAGGTGCTAGTCTTAGCAGCAGCTGATGCTGCATGGTCACACAGTTGGAGAAGGTTGTCACATACAAGGGCTACCGTGACAGGCTGGATGCCCAGAGATAATACAATGGAGTTGGTAAATTGCTGACTATGAAACATTTTTGCATTGAACCTTCTTGTGATGACATGGGCTTGAAGCCCAGCCACCAATGATGTCTCGCACTGTACATCATTTGCGCACAACACTGAACCTTGAAATGTGACCCTCCTTGGAATCTCCTTGACTTTGACTTCAACTGCAGACAACAGTTTCATAACTTGTGAAAGCTGACTCGACATCTCTGCTGGAACAAATGGCAGTTTGGATGCTTCGCCGAGGAATTGTTTCTTTTCCTTGTCCAGTTGTCCACCTATGGGAAGACCACTTTGAAGAGACACCACCTTGGACATAAAACTGTCCAACAGTACCTCAGCTGCATCAGGTGAGTAACGGTCTGGAGACTGGCAGAACTCCCTCGCACACTTCAGCCACAGGATATTGTCCGGTATTCTCATGAGACCGAGCTGCCTTAGCAGGAGAAGATGCTCATGCTTGTTCCAAGGTGCAGGTAGTTGACAATTTGCTGGAAGAAAACACTTCACAAAAGGCTCTGTGGGGTCAAGGAATGTGGACACTTTCTGCAGGTTTCCTCCGCTTTGAATGAAAGCTTTCTCACTGAGTGCATTCATTAATGCTTTGTGTTCCCCAGGAGGAAGGGTCTTCATGCAAGAGTCACATATAAAGTGCACTTGCTTCACCTTAGTGTTTTCTGGCATCCGGTGAAGACTAGGAAAGACTACAGTTTGGTAGAAATCTGCAACTCCTAGAATCTGCACACCAAGGCTTTGAAAGATGTTCCGACATCTATTAACACCATCTTCGTTAGCAGTGATGAAAATGATTTGCAGCTCTGACTGAAGGGCTTCCAAGCCCTCCAAATTGACACCTGTTGGTAGAAGAAACACTTGCTTAGCTTTGTCAATAGGCCTCCCTCTATCATTCCTGCATCCAAGGACATGGTAAATTGGAAGACACTTTAATCGATTTAATGTCGCAGAGTCAGTTCTCTTTAGCAGCAGTCCTTGGCTGAGAAAGGCAATGAAATCTGCTGCCTCTTGTGCTGTTATAGAGATCTCTGGAGGTAACTGAGAGCAATACTTGAGCAGTTCAAGAATGTTGCCTGGAGTTGATGACTTTGCCAAAAGTTTGTCCACTACTAAGAGTACTTGTTCAAGTTCCTGTTTTGCAAGGCTTACCCCAGCAAAGTTGACAAGTGGCACTCCAAGCTTCTCTACAACAATAAAAGGAGTCTTGCTCAGTACGAAGTTGGCCCTGCACACAGGCAGTAATACCTTCTTGCGAGGGTTTGACATTTCAGCAGGAATTACTGCAACATTGCTGAAGTGTGACAGTAGAGCAATTGCACTATCAGCATTCAGTCTCGCAGTCGCACCACGCCAATAAGAGCCCTTGGAAATGATCCAACTCCAGAAGTGTGACAAGGTGGGAATGTGGCTCTGGTCTAGTAGCACAGGGTTACCACCCTTAGGCAGTTGGATGTGTTGGGCTACATACTGCGGAGGTACAGGACCCACAACACCTTTGTCAAGGAGGTTGCTTGCGGAAATATTTGTAGACAGAAAGTCTATCCACCTTTCTTTGGGTACAAGACTAAGATCTTTGTCATCTGGCAGAAACTTTGCTCCATTGACCAGTGAGAGGCTTCCATCATAGGTCAGCATGATGGGTAGCCCTTTGATATCATCGAGAGTCAGGGAAGAGCTAAACAAATAGCTCCAAATGTGATGAATCTGGTCCTTCAGCACTTTTTCAAAGTCTTTCATTCTAGGAGCAATGTCCTCCTTCAAGAATCTAATCACCAACTCATGACTGACAAGGATAGGCTGAGCAAGAGCAGCATTAGCATTTTTAAGCAATTCATACAACCATTTTGGAGCATCTGTAACATTGAAACCCAACTCCCGCAGTGCTTGACTATGGTCACGATCAAAGCAGAAGTAGCCATTGGGTTCTTTACCTCCATGCCGGAGTGCTAACCAGTTTGGTTTTGTGGACGGTGCCATTTCAGATGCTTTAGGCTTCATGGAAAGAATTACTGCATTGTCAGCAAGTAGGTATTTGTAGGTCATCTTCACCACATTGAATGCAGTGACAGGCTTGGAGCTAGCGTGGTGAGAAACAGCTGGAGGCTGTTTGGGAAACAACTTGTAAAACCAATCTAGCTTAGCTCTGCTGGTGACCAACAGAGTACAGTAATGGAGTAAGGTTGAGTAGCACTGTGCCAAGATGTTCTCTGTTAGGCTCTTGTTCCACTCCCTTAGAGGCCCCTCCTGAGTGTGTTGCAGGTGTCTGCGAGATGAATCCACCCAGAAGTGGCCGTTCACATGAACTGGCAAGTAGGAAGGGTTGTCATCCAGTGGAAGGTACACAAACACTTGGCCTTCTTCTTCCTTCAAGTTCCTGACTGTGGAGGCAGCTACGCCTGCTACTGGTAGGAGGGACTCCTTGTGTCCCTTGTACAAAAGATCCTCAGGAATGTCCTTGCTACCAAACTGCTTACTTACGATCCAGTTGTTGACTTCTCTCCCACCTTCAGTTGTCTGAGTCTCCACTCCCAGAGTGTACACTGTTGCGAAGCTGTCAGAAAGTGCCTTAGCATTATTTGCGTGCATTGTGTGCTGCGCAAACAACTCTGGAGAGCTGAGGAACTTCCGAGAAATGGATGCACTGGCAGATGAAAAGTGTGAGATCCGTTTTCCAGTAGCTGCAGGTGATATTTCATAGACTGAGATTCTTCTTATATTGTTGAGGAATACAAGCATTTGAGGTGCTTCATCCATCAACTGTTTGGACAGGGCCTGTAGCCTTTGTATGGTCATTGCACACCCTCGAGTCAGTTTAGACTGCCACTTCAGATCAGGATTGCAACGTGTTAATGGGAGGCGAAACACAGCATAGCCTTTCTCCCAATGAGACGATAGGTCGTGAAAGCTTCCTGGCACATCTGTAGCCATTTCAGGGATAAGGTCAGTTAAGAAAGGGCTCACCTGGTCTGTTATGTTCTTCAGCTGCATCTTTGGTCTGGATCTCCACATTCTGCCAGGTTTGCCTTTTGTCACACACAATCTGTTTGGGTCCAGTAGGCAGAAACATTCAGGGTCTCCTCCTTTACCAAAGGAGATGAAAGTAGGTGTGTCTGTTACATGGTAGGCCACATTGATCCCGATACCAAACCGTCCAATCTTGTCTGCCTGACCACTCTTTCCTCCCACCCCCAATTTTGTGATCCCAAGAAGATCCTTCTCACTGAAACTGCGGTTGTTGAAGACTAACAATGAAGGCATTTTCTGCAGTCTTTTCCAGTTGTCCTGTTCAGTGAAGAGGAATGAATCAGGATGGTTTGTCCTGTGGTCAATCACAAAGGCTACCTCAGTTGCTCCTGCATCCTCTGCATTCTGAACAAACTCTCGGAATATGGAGACATTGGGCTCATACTGATCAAGAATCCCGTTTAGTCTGTCAGTCAGGTCTTCTTGCTGACCAAAGTCTTCACCACTGAAAAACTCATCACTCACCATCTGGCTGCTTGCATGATCCAACAGGTCAGTGACTCCCAAAGCAGTGGCGGTGGAAAGGGGAACAGCCTTGTGTAAGAAGAAGGTCCACCTTCCTGCCACTTGAAGAGGCACTT
>CBDBFT010000003.1:0-10696 GCA_965205065.1 Candidatus Poribacteria bacterium
CTTACCAGTACTGATCGTTATATCTGACATATTACACAACAGCAAGTGCAATGAAAACACAAACAAAATGACAAAACTAGTCTAGTGCAGCCAGCCACAGTAATTGACAAATAATCAATGTAACACAAACAACTATTCAGCCACAATAACTCAAGTATGATCACTTGGTAGTGTGTAAGTTGTGCTTACAAATGCGTAGAAAGTACAGTTTTCAAACTTTAGGTATATAAGCCTGTTGCTAGCTCCCTTCATTGGTGGAAGTAGTGACATCAGGCAACATCCAGTTTCTGGGTTTCCTATCGCATCCTCTGCTGCAGGTTGATGCAGTGCCTGTATCTCAGTCAGTAGCGGTTGTTGTTTCTTGAGTGGTGTTTGTTGAAACTCCTGCACACATTTGCTTCTGTCCTTTCTTTAACTCTGAATTGAATTACTTGAAGCCATCCACCACAGTTAGTATTGCCTGTGAAGCAATGTGCTAGTCCTCTGATACTCACTCATACTGTCAAGCTCCACCCACACTGACCCACTTCTCTACATTATAACAAAAGCAAAATGGGCATGACAGCTACAAAACTTGTGTGGTGGATGAGAATCTTCCACTACTGGCATAGTCCAGCATGCTAGACCCTCTAGTCTCAGTTCCAGTCATTTTTAAAGTACAGAGTGACACTATGTTTTCATCTTTGTTCCATATAACTTGCCTCAATAAGGTGCTACGAATCTAGCATGCACACAATAGGTTTTGTGGAAGCCGCCAACATGAAAGTTGCTAGTGTGGGAGTAGCTGGCGTAAGACTTCCCATAACAGATAAACCTGCCTAAAAGCCTTACCGCTAGTAAATAGGTCTTTTTTTCAAAACAGGCATGTTCTCAACATTTTGAGTTACAATTCTATTAGAATAAACACCAGCATAAGCTGCCAATTATTACCTAAAACCCAAACAACTAGTATCCAGAGTTGACCAAGTTGTCTATAATAATTCACAGTTATGGACTAATGAGCAAAGCAACTGGACACAGTGCACCATCAATATTCAAGTAGCTAAATGCTAGCTCTTTCTATCTAGCACTACATCAGAAGTGGAGCACAGGCCTTGTCACAAGCTACACGTAGGCAGTAGTGTATCTTCTCAATAGCTAGCTACACAATTGAGTGAAATATCTCTAGCTATGTGGTCAACGTCCTTTCTTCCTGTACATACATGTTTGTAGATGTTCATGGCTCCACTTGTGTGGCTGCCATGTTCAAACAGAAAAGATGAAAGTGTTGTACGAGGTCTAATAGAATTGAGTTAGGTGTGTATGCGTAGAGTTCACTAGTCATCCAAAGCTGCAAGTTGACTACGCTTAGTCAGGGCACCATGAACCAATGCATTATTGTTCAATCTCAATTCTAAGTCAAATTCACATCATCCAATTCTCCCCTGTATCCTTCTGTACTTGTTCTGGGTGTCTTGAAAGCTACCCTCCTGTATATATCTAAGCTGTTCCCAGGCACCTTATACACCTTAATTAAAACATTCACCCTTTAATCCTGGCTCATCAGAATCTTCCCTGATGTGTCTCATTCGTACAGTACGACCGCTCAGGGTAGCTAGAACGAGTCTTTGCCGTAGGAAGTTGCATCCTTCAAACTGCAGAACTGGCGTGGTCGAATAGCTGGCAGCCATTTCTAAAAAGTCACGTGGATGTCGCAGTGGACGTTCGGTCTCAACTTCCGCCAGCATGTCTGAACGGTCTAGCCGAAAGCGATCTGCACCTAACGATGGGCCGACAGCACCAAGTGAGGACAGCACTACTTTCCCTCACTTCGCCACTAACGCTATTCATGCAGGACACGACCCGGACCAATGGAAGTGCCATGCTGTTGTCCCTGGAATATTTCTCAGCACTACATTCAAGCAAGACGAACCAGGCAAACCGGTAAGTGAAAAGGGATTGTTCGTGTTTAATTGCATCTGGACTGTCACGTTTCTTACTAATGTTTGTTTATCGTCACACATGTTGCATTTTCGGGCACCATGCCGCCTTTCACATGGCAGCTGACCGTGGCCAGCACGGGTTGGCGATAGAGATTTTGACTTTGATTTTGATTGCCTAATTCAGGAAGTCGGCCATTTTGGAGGGCAAAGTTGTATAGTTTCGTTCCCAGTCCACCTATGCAAAAGTGGCTGACACCACAAAAGATGGTCTGGGGACTGCATGCATATTCCCTGACTTTGATTGTGCAACTGCATGTGACATTCACATGTGACATGCGGGTCTCCCTGCCTTTTTCACTGCTCCGCAAAGTCTGCCTCTTGGCAAGTAGTGGTTTTGCCAAACAGCGGCAAAGAAAACACACTTCTGTTGTTATTATTATATGCAAATGAAGTTCGACATCACTGTCAGGTGACATGTGTGAGTGTCAAGCTTTCGGCTAAAGATACCAGCTTTTCTGCCTCATTGGAAGTGGCAGTCAGAAGTGGGGTGGGCTACTGGTTCTAACCTATTGTGTTGTGGGCTGCCATAAACGTGGTGGACATGACCAAGATGTTGCTTTCTGCGATATGCCTACAATTGTTAAGCACCAGGAAAAGGATGTGCTGGAGCTACGTATATGCGAATCGGTGTCAGTGTGGATAGCACATATCACAAAGACTGGTCTCCCTCAGGACATGATCGAGTAAGTCAAACTAACAAAACTAAGTCAGCAGCGTAGATGGAATACATGTACTAATCAAACAAATCAGCGGTCTGAAGTATGGCTTGCCCTGCAGTCTTCCCTTAGCCATCTTAGACTGCATGACAGTCTTCAAGAGGTGCATGTCCTCCAAGGCCAGCAATCTTGTGACCCACACTAAGGTGAACCTGTTCATGCAAGAGGACCCAGAGTGACCACATGCCCAGGCACTCCTAAGCCTCTTCATGGTGGCAGCCGATTCACTTCGGTAGTCAATTCCTCCATCAAACACTCACACCCGTGCTTCCTCGCAACTGTGCTGATCATTGCTTGCATCTTGTGTCTATAACGGTCGTTGCCAGTCTCATGCAGAACACGATTATTTTTAGAACTTTGAGACTCCAACAATTCTTTGCAATGTAA
Source organism: Candidatus Poribacteria bacterium (assembly GCA_965205065.1). Lineage (GTDB taxonomy): Bacteria > Poribacteria > WGA-4E > WGA-4E > WGA-3G > MSPOR6. Next base: position 3,086 of record CBDBFT010000003.1, read on the forward strand.
ACACTGCTGCATCAATGGGGGGGGGGGGACATCTTGTGCACCTAGAGTGATAACAATGATCAGTAACACCATGTGTAGTTATCTCTGTGCATGAGAGAGGTCAAACAGTGTCTCCGTTGATATCCTTAGGATCCATATGATTACACAAGAGCTGGTAATCCAACCAGGACTGTGTTGGAGACATGCATGGCATCTCTGGAAGGAGCCAAGTATGGTATGTTTCTATGCACTGTAGCCTGCAGCTTACAGGTACACATACACATGTGAACCATGCATGAGTACAGAATCAAGTGATTCAACCTGAATCTTTCCAAATTGGTAATACTCTGTTGAGGCCTAGCAGCCTCAACTGGAAGTGAGGCTTTCTCTTCAGTTACCAGAATCATGATAAGGGCAAAGAAGTACTTTACCTATTCTGTAGTTATCAGTAAACAGCAAAATATGCAAATGTTTGTATCTCCATACACACACACACACATACCGTATATCCTCTAATTTTTTGGTCAGGGCAAGATACTGAGCAACAACGTCATTTATAAGTAAATTGGCCAGCTACGTAGCTGAACCTGGCGAATAGATAGAAAAACATGACAAACAAATAGAAGTCGCAGGAGGCCATTTCTTTGGATAAATGCAAATGGCTGCCTTCAGTTCACGTGAGTTTACTAGCTACAGAGCCCTCAGAACCGCCGCTGAAACGACTAAGTTCCAGATCATCATTCGTCCAACTGACACTCTTTACCTTAGGTTGGTACAACATCAGCACACCCCTGGCTTCTGTGCTCCTCTCATTCCATATGGATGACCACATTAAAGTATATGTTGAACAGGCTAGCTGCCAGAACTCATCCTTGCATGGGATGTGTCTTTGAATTTTGTCATGGAATTCTGATAGGCAGTCCAAGTTACCTGCTACTTGCACGTACTCGCGTATTGCTCTTTCAGATCTGGTTGTGGTGGTGGCTAGAAGCACTAGTGATCAAGCCTGAACACCACCAAGCTAGGGAAGAGCACTTTCAAGGCACAAGCATTATTGTCACCACTGACAGCCTGAGACAGCTTGGCAATGCCTTGAGGTCTATCTCATTTATGGAAGCCTTTGTTCAGGACAAAGCCAGTTCTGGTTTCAGAGGTAAACAGACTCTCTGAGCTTGCTAAATGCCACCTACAGGCCCCAGATACCTTGCTTACCTTAGTCTGACATAGCCCACACCCACTTCCAGCCATGTTATATTGCCGACAGCGTCATGCAAAATGGAGGCTGGAAGTGTTCTGGCTCAAGACTATGCTTACCTAGGTTCTAATGAATAGTAACTGTTGGATCTTTATCATGCGCACCGTACTTGGCATAGCTGACCTCTTCCTCTAAACCCTGGAAGATGCAATCTGTTGTCAGCTGCTGCTGCAATGACAGGGAGGCAGTCTTTCGGTGACATAGAGGGAGCTATAGTCTCTCCCAGCAGAACTCACTGGCCTGGGCATGCTGTACCTGTCTCAGAAAAATGTGCCTACAGCCTTTTCAGGGCATGCATCACAGTGACGCTTCACTTGTAGACCTCATCTGTCATCAGCACCATGACCGCAGAGGCAGATTAAGGCTGCAGTCCAAGCCAAGAAATGCTCAGTAACCTCCAAAGTGGCTAATATGAAGTCGATAATGCCAAAGCCCATTCAAAGGGCAATGGAACTTTACAAGTGACAAGGGTGCTTCTTCCTGGATTACCACCACTCCCTTAGCCACTATGGCTTCAGCGTACATGCTCAGGCCCTTTAGAGACTCCTCTGTCAGTTTGAGACTCACTTCACACTGCCCCTGTAAGATACGCATTTTGTCGGTGTCATTAGTGTCATAAGAGTGCCATGCCAAACCATGCATCCAGCATAGTAGTATTAGGGACATCTTTGCTCAGCTACACACTTACTGAGGTGTGCCCAGATTGAAGTATTGAGCCCACACTCCACCCCCCGAGTGGAGAGAGCTTCCCTCTATGCAATACCAACAACAAAAATGGAGCAAGACTAAGCATCAACACCAAACCTCTGGGACAACAGCAAGCGAAGCACTGCTTTGATTTCAGAGCCTTCCACTTCTGTGCTCCCTCCAACTAGACACCTTCCACCGTTGCCTACTACAGAGGGCATAGAAGGGGAAAAGGAGTGCATATGAACAATGTACCTTCGTAGTAGAACAGGGAACAGTAACACCACAAGTCCTGTTATCAAATGGAGGCTGTCATGATTACCTTCAAGGCTTGTAGGCCTCATTACTGATTAACAACAACAACCTACAGTAATGCCCTTTGCTATATCAGATGGAGAATCTTATTCTGACTGACACCAGTGTGACATGTGTCCCTGCATGACCCTAGATCTGCACTTCACGCTCCCACAATAGAAATCAACCTGACTGTCACTGGACATCATTCGTGCTGAGGCCCATCTATCCAACTCAGTCGAAATAACATCATTTCCGTCAATCGCCAGTTTTCACCATATACACCATGGACTGCGCTCACCCCATTACTGTGTGATTGTTGTACAGTGCGCATCATAAAAAATGTGACAGTAACCGAAAACCGTCAACAAACAGTTAACGGTTATCTAACCGATAACCGTTCACCTTTATCCTAGATTGGGGTAGTCAGAGTATATTAGCCAGGCCTTTAATTTTCTGTGCAATGTGACAATGGGATGTAGAGTGTTCAATGAGTATTTGTGAGCTGGTGTAACTAGCTATATCCATATCCATGGAACTCAGCTCAGAATGAGAATGTTTCCCCTGTCGCCTTTTCCCCTCTGAGCTGTGAGTTCCATGAGTATGGATATAACTAGTTGCACCAGCTCACAAATACTCATTCCACATACGGAGAGATAGAGGTAGCTTTCCATCTCGGGCTTGCAAACTCATGCAACGTGCTAGACACCGCTGAGCCTGCTACCATCACATAGCACACAGTACAAGCCTCGAGGTGCAGGTCCTAAGTGTCGCTGGATAGCGGCACACCTGTGACCAGTACATAAGAGCGATGGGGGACAAAGGATCTCGACCGGTCTCCATGACCCGTGTGGCGGAAACTCCGTGATAGAGCGTAGGTCCCGAGTTTGAGCGCGGTAGCTGGTCCTTTCTCCCCTGTCGCCTTTTCCCTTCTGAGCTGTGGGTTCCATGGATATGAATATAACTGGTTGGTTTAACTGTTATCTGTGAGATTTGCTATTACTTACAAACGTATGTTGCTTCACATGTGATATTATGTTCGGTTGTCAATTTCAAGATGGTTCTGTCAGCATACTGCAAGCAGCAAATTGTTCAGCTTTACTTTGAGAGGAGAGTTTCGTACGGGAACATTGCCCGAGTCCTTGCTGCAGAAGGGTTTTGGGTACCCAAGCAGACTATGTGTCGGCATGCATCGGGGTTGATATTGACTACAACTGCCTTCCAGATGCGAGTTTGGTCTTGATAGTTACTTGTTTGCCATTCTTCAGGGGTTCTCTGGCGTTCTTCTCCCTTCTTAGCTTGGATTCCGACTCAAAATACTCTTTATCATCGTTTCTCGATGATCCATTACCTTGGTACCTGATGAGAACCTTGTCCATATCACTGAATAACTGCAACACCAAGCGCAATTGCAGTGACAACTGAGCGACTTCGATACTCGCACCATATGGAATTTCGCACTTAGAATTACATTCTGAATAATAATACTGTTACGGTTAACCGTAGCCCATGTGCCATTATTAACCATTAACGGTTAACGGTTAACTGTTGTCACTTCTTTTGGTACCATCTAGCGAATTTTGGTCACTATCTAGCATCGCGTTTTTTATGAAGTGTTACAGTAGCATAGATGTCCTTTTTGGTTTCAAGTCACACTGATTCTTTCCAAAACCACGTGTGATTACAAGTTGAACCATGTAGATGCCAAGCCTTTGCATAAGGGACCGCCACTAGAGACAATATGGGTGATAATGAAGGCTTGGGTAAAGAAGAATCCAACAGTGAGCCTCTCTCGCATGTCTCAGCATGATGACTTCTGTCTGCCACAATGGTGTGCTGCCTCGTGTAACATTGTTTCACACACTGTGATGGGCTGGTTCAGTTGAACCCAGTTTTCAATCTTGTATGCAAACAGTATATTGCTGCATTCACAGTACTTAACGGGTACGTTCACATTTGCTGCAAATACGTAACTACTTTGCTACTTGCCATAATACAGGGTTCTAATATTGTGTACACATACGTACATAAAACAGCAAACCCGCTACCTGTAGCAGCCTGTAAAAAAGTGTGTGGTCTAGCAGGCCAGACCAGATGGTCTAGTTGACATGCCTTGAGTAGGTATCTTAGATGTATTAATCATCACATTAATCATTAAATTTACATAATCTTTGTGAGACAAGCTGCATCATGAAGCCGTTATTCCACAATGTGCTTTGCCCCCCCCCCCCCCCCCCCCCCCCCCACCTCCAGCTATGACGGCATCATCTGGACTAGCAGCTACTTCAATGGTACTGCACACCATAAAGTCTGGGGATCATGTGCTGTCTGTGAATGATGTCTATGGAGGTTAGCAATGTCATTTGGTGGTCTAGCATGGTTGAATAGTGCATTGAGTGTTTGTAGTCTGTGTCCAGGCACCAACCGTTACTTTCAAAGAGTGATTTCCAATTTCAACATTGAAACCAGTTTTGTGGATGCAACTGATGCTAGCAATGTGGAAAAGGCTATTCAGAGCAACACAAAGGTTTATGCTAACCTAACAGATTGCAATTCACATGATTAATGTGCCTTACCTGTTTTTTCCAGATAGTATGGATTGAAACACCAACAAATCCGACCCTGAAGATCATTGATATCAGAGCAGTGGCTGAGATTGTGCATCGCCACAAAGTATGTGCTTCTCATGGAGTGATCCATTGACAGTGCACTGATCTCCAATTGTTGTACTTACTGTACAGGATATCATTCTGGTAGTGGACAACACATTCATGACTCCGTACTTTCAGGTACACTTATTAAGTTTGTTGAATATCTCGCCTTCATTCATACGTATGTGTTCTTCTTGTTTCTCAGAGGCCGCTCGAGTTGGGTGCAGATGTCGTACTGCACTCAATGACCAAGTACCTCAATGGTTTGTTACTGCATAGTGAATGTCCTTGTTTGTGTAGGCACCCTCACTAATCTGGTTGGCTCAGCCATAGTTTCACATTACAATTAGGCAATTTTATCGTATACAAATGATGTACTGGAATGTTGAGGACCAGCAATGGCTTAGTAGAAGACAAGTAGTCATAATCTCGTGGCATTTCATCCACTGAAACTGTACTATGTGGAAACATACTGGGAACTTCTGTAATCTATGCTAGGCGCACAAATGTTTGCAACAATCTCTTCTTACCAAATTTACAGATTATGCAGTGTGTGGTTTGGGCAGTTTACAAATGTAACCCATTGTCATGTACCAGTGTGTGTCCTGTGTGTGTCTGTCACAAATGGCAGCTGCATAGGGGTCACATAAAGGAGAGGCCACTGAATGCACTGAGCCTATGATGCTATGTAGACTGCCCATTACTATCACAGATTGCAGCAAAAACAGATGCACTTCATAAGAGTGATACTGAAGCAAAGCAGGTTGCTTGCATTTGGTGAGGACACAGGCAGTGGACAGCCAGCTGTATGAAGAGGCGATCAGCCAGCTATGTGAAGAGAGGGCCAGCCAGCTATTTGAAGTGAGGGTCAGCCAGCTGTGTAAAGAACGGGTTAGCCAGCTGTGCGAAAAGAGGGCCAGCCAGCTGTGTGAAGAGAGGGCCAGCCAGTTGTGTGAAGAGAGGGCCAGCCAGTTGTGTGAAGAGAGGGTCAGCCAGCTATGTGAGGAGAGGGCCAGCCAGTTGTGTGAAGAGAGGGTCAGCCAGCTGTGTGAAAAGAGGGCCAGCCAGTTGTGTACGCGAAGAGAGGGCCAGCCAGTTGTGTACGCAAAGAGAGGGCCAGCCAGTTGTGTACGCAAAGAGAGGGCCAGCCAGTTGTGTACGCAAAGAGAGGGCCAGCCAGTTGTGTACGCAGAGAGGGCCAGCCAGCTGTGTGAAGAGTGGGTCAGCCAGCTATGTGAAGAGAGAGCCAGCTGTTCACAGAATGGATCAGCCAGCTGTGTGAAGAGAGGGTCAGCCAGCTGTGTGAAGAGAGGGCCAGCCAGCTGTGTGAAGAGAGAGAGGGTCAGCCAGCTATTTGAAGTGAGGGTCAGCCAGCTGTGTGAAGAAAGGGTTAACCAGCTGTGTGAAAAGAGGGCCAGCCAGCTACGTATGTGAAGAGAGGATCAGCCAGCTATTTGAAGAGAAGGTCAGCCAGCTATGTGAAGAGAGAGCCAGCTGTTCAAGAAAGGGCCTGCCAGCTGTGTGAAGAGAGAGCCAGCTGTTCAAGAAAGGGCCAGCCAGCTGTGTGAAGAGAGGGCCAGCCAGCTGTGTGAAGAGAGGGCCAGCCAGCTGTGTGAAGAGAGGGCCAGCCAGCTGTGTGAAGAGAGGGCCAGCTGTTCAAGAACGGGCCAGCCAGCTGTGTGAAGAGAGGGCCAGCCAGCTGTGCGAAGAAAGGGCCAGCCAGCTGTGCGAAGAGAGGGCCAGCCAGCTGTGTGAAGAAAGGGCCAGCCAGCTGTGTGAAGAGAGGGCCAGCCAGCTGTGCGAAGAGAGGGCCAGCCAGCTGTGTGAAGAGAGAGCCAGCTGTGTGAAGAGGGAGCCAGCTGTTCAAGAAAGGGCCAGCCAGCTGTGTGAAGAGAGAGCCAGCCAGCTGTGCGAAGAGAGGGCCAGCCAGCTGTGTGAAGAGAGAGCCAGCTGTTCAAGAAAGGACCAGCCAGCTGTGTGAAGAGAGAGCCAGCCAGCTGTGGTGGGAGGGTTGCCTGGTGTGCTACTGCAACTAGTGAAGAGACACTGTTGTTCTGACGGCGTCCTGTGACTAGATTTACCGGGTTTGCAGACATGGCCAGCTCCATCTGGTTCAAATTTACAGGGGTTGGTTGGATTTAGTTCTGGGAATAGTGGAGGGGGGGTTAGTCCTAGGTCTCCTTTCCTTGAGTGTGAGGAGGGTGGGGTGCTTACCAAGTCATTGAGACCCATATGTCCAAATACTGGGTCTGGGTGGCCAGACAATCCCAGACTCAAGTCTGGAGGGAGGAGTTCTATTGGTTGGGCATTTGAGGGTTGGAGTTTTCCCCCTTGCCCTGGCAGTAGCCCTGATGGCCCTGGTACCCGTGATAGCCCTGATGGAAACCCCCGCATTGCGGGTAAGGTTGGAATCTGAAATTGCTGAATGTCAGTCAACCCTGGCTCTTGTAGGGTGGGCGCCCCTTTTCAAAAAAGGGCTTGTTTGGCTTAGATTTGGCCTGTTGCAGGGCTGACAGCCACAGACCTCTCTTTTGCCACTCTGGCAAGGTCAGAGCCAAAGAGATTAGGGGACAACTCCTGAAGAGGTATTCAGAAGCAAAATGTAAGTCATGATTCAGAGACTTCTGTCTCCTTTGGGCACTAAAGTGGGCATGGGTATTGCCCAACAATTCTAGTGAGTGCAAGATGTCATGGTCAGCAGACTCACCTGAGTCAAGATGGTGTAGGATTTTAATGATTGGTGCA
>CBDBFT010000004.1:0-11984 GCA_965205065.1 Candidatus Poribacteria bacterium
TACTGGCTTGTTCTTTACATTAAGTGATAGAGAATGCAAAGAGCTATAGACTGTTATACAGCTTGAGCCGGCATGCACTGTCAAATGCTTGAGAAAAATAATTTTACATGATTTTTTTGGCCTATCTGCAAAGACATTTAAGAATTTTCACGCAGTTGCTATTGGCAACCATACTTTAAAGGCAACCATCATGCATCTATAAATAGAATTGTATAATTTTCTTTGTACTCAAAGATGGGATGCATGCATATGGCATGGACTGCATCTCTGTTGCCTATAACCCAACCTGCATAAAGCTGAAGCATGTGGTGCCTCAACATAGCCAGGGTTCCATTTAACAACTGTGAGGACTGCCTTCCCTGTTATCCAGAAAGGTATTCATATATATACCCGATTGGGCACATACCCAACTAGATGTTTGTTAAGGAGAACCAAAGAGAGAGCAGTGAAAGATCAACATGCTCAGTGTAAATATGTCTGGCTATAACATGTACAGATTTAACATGATGCTTTGAGGGCTTGCAGAGTGAAATGGCATACACACACATGACACCAACCAGTGGCATCCATGCCAGAAGGTTCAGCATGTCTGGTTGATTGCAGTACAGCAGCACCCATGCACATGTATAGTATGTTACACAGTAATCTTATTATAATAAACGTAATGCACATTTCGATGTTCAGGAATCACTCCTTCAATTTTGGACGGAACGTCGCGAAACGTGGCAGGAATATGGAGAGGCGTAGGGAGCGTAACATAGCGGAGCCGAAATTTCAGTTAAAGTCGTTCCGTCCGAGTTCTTGCGTCTTTTACGGTTGCGGCCGTATCTAAGAGATAGGGAAAAGATCGTGTTTCGTTGTTCGGAAACTCCTCCTTCAATTCTCAACCAATCTGCACCAAACGTGGAAGAGCATATCACGGTATCCCGGGGAGTGACTTAAGGTGGTTAGTGCCTTCGCCGTTGGGCTCCTTTAGATGAAGTGAAAGAAAAAGCAAAAGTTATAAAGAATTGGGGATTACGGCCTATAAATACGAGGTTTTACGGAAAAATGACGCAATGAAGGGACCGTTTTGATTAGCGGCTAACATTTAAAAAAGACTCGCTCTATATAGATAGGCTGAACCCACCCGAAGGGCGGGGATTCAGCTAGTGATAATAATATTACGACAAAGAAACAATGTTTAATCTACATGCAACACCATGAAATTTACTACATTTCAATTCCAAATCCAATTCTAAACCGTTATTATAATTACTATACAATTACTACATTATAATTAGTACTAGTATATTATGACAACTGAACAGTGTTTAACTTACATACAGTACAATGTTGACAAAATATACAGTTTGCATTGATCCATCAGCCTTTTGTGAAGAACGGGACTGTATGGCTACTGCAGTTGATTAAGGACTTCCAATGTCTTTACTACATTTCAGCAAGTTCTTGCCAATGGGCTTTACCACATGCACATTGATGAACAATGTCCTCAAAACTTTGGCTATAAAGATGGAGAAGAAGATGCACTAATGACATCAATGGCCACAACACTCGGTCTGCAGCATGATAAGTATTTATACATATACTTATATGTGGTGGCACACATCTTATACGTAACTGCTGGCGATTTGGAACTGAAGAACCACAGATGCATCCAGCTAGCTGCATGCATATGATCCCCAGACTAACAGCAAAAGGAAACATCTATAAGCAATCCTAAAAGTTTTCCAATGGTACGTAACAGTGACTTGGCAAAATGCAGATCTCCAGCTAACAGGACTTACTAATAGCTTCTTTTGCACTATGGGTAGGCTGCTTCCTGTATTTCATGTTCCTAGCTAGCTAGAGATAACAACTCTTTTGTCTAGATCTACCAAAGCCATCAGAGATCTGGAGTGAGACTTCACCTATTCTGATGTATGTATGGAAGCTTATAATTATATACACACGTTGAAGAAGCAATCACAATGTGTTTCAGCTATAAAGTGCATTGCTAGTCAATTTATATCATATGAGTACAAGTCATACAATATCATTGCATGTTTACGCTTACAATTACAAGTACAGGAAGATGAAGTTAAATAATTTAAAGGAAAATACACATCTACATGCAGCAAGACATTATAAGCTGGCATAATTATGACAAATACTAGTGATATTAAATAAGGCATATGACAAGCAATACACATGCACATTTAAAGAATAGTAAAGGTAATAAAGCATTGCAAGCATGCAATTACACAATGTCACACAGAAAGGAACTAACAAATTATATTATCATTCTCTAATTTTACCTATAGTTGTTTATATTAACTTTGCTTGCTACTATATCTGTGTAATCTAATAGTTCAAGTACAGTACATCCAGTACCTTTCAATGACTGCAAAGCAATCCAATAGCTTCCTGAACTTCCATCAGTTTTTGCCGTCCTTCAGTAAGCTGATCAATGGTCTTCTTTATTCATTTTGAAGCTGTAGAGTTAGATCCCTTTCCAGTTCTGTACTTGTGAATGTCATATGCGCCTTTGATCAGGACAATGCTGTCTAAGGGGACACTGACGATGTCAATGGCCACTCCAGCAATGCTCAGTCCTCCAGCAATCGTGTTGAGCCCTGCCCAGGCGACCCTCGCTGCACCAACGGTATAGGTGCATGTGTATCCTCCCAGGCGTACGCCAGTCCGCAGCAGACTGATGCTGGTGAGTTTCCCTCCATGACAGAAAGTGCTTCCAACTTGAGCAGCTACAGTGGAGAAAAACAGCAAAGTTGAATAGAGTAATAAGGTAACTGCAGGATACAAGTGAACCAATCACGTGATGTTTATAAGCTAACTGGTGAATTAATGTACAATGCAGCATGATGAGATAGTATTATTTGCATGTAGATGAGTTACTACAAAAACCTTTGTTCCTATTTTTAGACACATGTAGATTCTGTCTCCAATGACTTTATTGCTGTTGGTCTTAATTGTATGTATACTGTCCTGTAATGGGGGTGGGGGGTCTTGGTAACCAACAATTGTTAAAACGCTCTCGCCTTTCAACAACCATTGGTTACCGAGAACCCCCATACAGTACCACAGGCATACAGAGAACCAGCCCCTTTATATGTACATATATACTGTATTTGTACGAATAGAGGACCAGGCCTCTATTCCATTTTTAGTCATTATAGACCTCTATTCTCAAGCCCAGCTTCTATAAAATTCTTGTATCTTGTTTCCATGGTAATGGGTGCCTATTCGATGCTTCTGGCTCTGCACCCCAGCTGTACTTTTGCACCATCGTCAATCATCATCAAGCCATGATCTGAATGTGACATGCAGCTTGCACAAGGGCACAGCCATTACCTCTGATATTGCCCTTGTGCTATCTGCAGTTGGTTGCATAGGCAAGAGCGCAACCTTGTCCCCTTGCCTATGTATATATATGGGAAAAGTGAAATTTTGTCTGCTTCTATATATTTATAAGCCAAACATGCTTAGTCTTCAAACCTCCATTGAGGTTTTACTGCTTGCCCCAAAGTCTACCAATGATGAAAAATCAAATTACTAGCACCTTTAGAAATTTCAGGTGGGTTTGGAATTATGAATAATTATGTCTCATTACAAGTAATCAGTAAACTGTTGGTCCTATTCCACTGTAGACGAAGGACTTACAGTAGGATCGCATATACTTTCAACATGCTACCCATGTGAGTAAGTTCTGCAAAACTGAGAACTGCACCTTTAACTGCTTGATGCATTCCAGCTTTAATGTTGTGGGAGACAGCCAGGAAAATCTGGTCTTCAGAGAAGCTTGGGAATTTCACACTGAGGTTCTCACAAGAGGCCTTAACCTTCACAGCACTCTCGTGCATATCACAGTGGATTTGGTCACAATCTTTGACCAACTTGCCAGCCTTCTTCATGATGGACCTTGATTTAGCCAAGTCATCAAAGTCAGCCCCTCCCATTGTCACCCCCAGCCATTGCTGCAGCTCCTCCAATTATGGTCAAGCTAAGACTAGCTCCAAGTGTGACAAAGCTGAGACCAAATCCAGTAATTGCCAGACCACTACCGACAATGGCTATCGAGGCACCGGCCACCTTTGAAGTAGTGCGCTTGTGGTAACTCTTTTCAAGCTTCTCTTGATACTTCTTCAGAGTATCAATGGCAAGATCATGCTTCTCCAACCAATTTTTGAGAGAGCACTGAAGCACCTCCATTGCCTTGTGGGCTTCCTCGAAGTCAGAATCATGTAGCATTCTCAACTCCTCCAGCTGCATTTGGCTGGTCACCTTATAGGGTGAGAGGAAAGAAATGGTATATGAACACCCCACATATGTACATAATACAAGTTATTAGATTACAGTACCACATATACATACATACTATACAAAAGACAAGTACACATGGTAAAGAAAGAGGAGGGAAAGTAAAAACAGCAGCTAACCAGACCAGAGGCAGCGACCTCCAGATCTATAGCTGACTCTTTGGCAGCTGAGCCATGGTCTCTGTCAGAATCCATTAATCCATTCCTCCCTTAAGTAATAAACCACTCCTTTGCACTCTTCCGCTTGGACTGGGTCCTTGAGATGTATCAACATCTGCTGCATGGGGAGGTCTCAGGGGACAGAACACTACCATGACTTCCAAGGGGTTGAGGACACTTCTGATGGCCTCAGAAAAGCCTGAGATGTAGGGCAGTGTGAGGGTTGCCTACGGCCACTGTTATTCCTCTTCCCTCCTCCTGCTAGGGGTGGTGTGCTTGCAGATCAAGCCAGAAGAGTAGTTGTTACTGTTCAGTGCATCTGTGACCTGCTTCTCTTCTTCTACCCATTCCACAGCTGAGGATGACAAGTTGTCTGCTCTGGTCATTTGAGTCCCGACTACTGCCACCTATGCTAGCCTACTGCATCCCCTTCAAATGCTTGTCAGGTAGTGCTCGTATAAGTGAGGGGCCTATTCTACTGCACCCCTTCCAATGCTTGTTAGGTAGTGCTCGCATACAGCTATGACCACCATATATATGCACGCGCAGTGTTTGTATTACGATACCATTGATAGTGCTTTTAAGCATGTTGACACAGACTGCATGCTTTGTGGCTGCATGGAACAAGCACTTCACATGCCAACACCTGGGCTTTCAGGTTGCAAGTAATAGTAGTTATATAGCTAACATGGCCACGAGGGCACTGGCTGATTTATCCGATAAGTCAGCCAGCGCCCTCGTAGCCATGTTATAACTGACTTGTTGCAATTCGAACGGAGACTCTGAAACTCCGCCGTTACGTTGAATCGAGTTATCGAACGAACCAGCCTGACGTTACTGTAGGAAATCGTGAGTGCGCTGTTCTGTTCCTAGAGAACTTAAATGACAAAGCGCTCGACAAACATCGAAAGTTTGAGCCCTTTAAACTCGTCGAGGTTTGATCAGTCAGCGTAACGGGAGACAATATCGACGAACTCCAAGCAGATTATAACCACGCGCAATAAGAAATGGTCTGTGAACTAACATAGAAGCGGTACTGTAGACTAGCGGCACTCCCAGCAGACTGCCTTCAAGTAGTCTACACGTAGTCTCGCTTACTAGTACTACACGGTCTGGCAACGCGAGACTAGCCTGCAAGGAAGACGTGAGCAGCTTTGCAGAGGCATAGAACAAAATTAAAATACATTCCTATGCTTTGTTATCCATGCTTTGTAGCTCCTGCAAGGTGCCAACTTCTTCTTCACATTGCACACCCAGCTGTACTGACAAATGATTGGTGCAAATAAGAGCCCACTTTGAAGCAGCTGTGTTAACTCTTCCCCTAGGTCAATAACTCACCCTCTAGATCGATAACTGTCCCCCGGTACATGTTATCCCAGGTTTACTCATGGTAGCTTGCTTTGATGTATGGCTTCATCATACAACAATATCTGTTTGAGTGCATCAACTGTTTGAGTGCATCAAACATTCCATAGGTGTTCCGCTGTCACTACAGTATACATGTGAAACATTCCATAGGTGTTCCGCTGTCACTACAGTATACATGTGCTCGATTGTACTGCCAAGAATGCAGTGCATAGTCTGTGCCTCGTTTAGTACTAGGCACATACCGACACCTGCAAGTTTGCATGTTACACCTACGTGCACCTGCATGCATATGTGCATTATCGTGCAGCATATGACAGAATGGAACACACAGCGCACCACTGATGCTCCATACCATGCAGTTTGCCACTCACTCACACAGTACACAGGGGTACAGACAGTGTCCATATGGGGTATAGCCATGCAGTCTGGCAGTCTGGCTAACAGGTCCTTGCATGTAGGAGGTGAGAACACGCATGAATGGATCTGGGATTAATTAGGGCTAGCCTTGTTTAGTAGTCTATGTGGAACCCACAGCTCCGAATGAAAAGGCGACAGGGGAAAAAAGACCAACGACCGCGCTCGAACTCGGGAACTACGCTCTATCGCAGAGTTTCAGCCACGCGAGCCACGGAGACCGGTCGAGATTGTCCGTCCCCCATCGCTCTTATGTACCGGTCACAGGCGGCCGCTATCCAGCGACACTTAAGACCTGCGCCTTGAGGCTGGTACTGTGTGCGGTGTGATGGTAGCAGGCTCAGCGGTGCCTAGCATGCTGCCTCTATCTCTCTGTATGTACAGAGAAATAGAGGCAGCCTTCCATCTCAGGCTCGCGGACTCATGCAGCAGGGATAATGACGGTTACCACGTGGATGAGACATTAATACAGCAATGATGCATTGTCTGTTCAGGGTGTTGGACGAGTGGTGGGAAACAGTACATGCATGCATTCCTACACACTTGCACAAGCTGGTGTTTGGTTTGAACAAATAATTCCATCGGCACTGGTGCAAAGCACACATATGCAACAGCAGCTGAGTAGAGAAGTCACGATGATACGTGTACCCGAGTTTTGTTTCTTGTTGAGGCAGGCCCATTGCAGTTGCAGTGTCTCATGCCATTGTGGAAGGAGTCCCTCTTGAGCTCGTAGGCATGGCGACACAGGTGACAGATGTAATCATCTTTAGGTGGACAATGCTGGTCTAAGAAGTCCAAGACCTTTTGAGTGTTGTAGTTGGTTGCGTGGTACTCGTATACTGTATCGTTATTCAGAATAAGTTTGATATAGTCTGCAAGGGCCTCCGGAGTATCATACTGTGTGGCGTCCACATAGGTGTGGTTGCCAGGAAGCCACATGTGTACGTCTGGTGCTCCATAGTATACTGGTATGACTCCATTGGCTGAAAAGGCTGAAAAGATCTTTTCACTGATGTAGGATTCCTGTCGGTGGTTTTCAAACACAAGCACAACTCTGTATGGTTTAACTTTTGAAATGAATGATGCTTCAAAGTCAGATACAAATCGATCAGACTTACTGGCAACATTATGGAAGCATGTGCCATGCATGTCAATTTTAACCAGCCTCAGTAGCTTCTCCACATAGTGATACCTCCACGCAACTTCTTTACAATGGCTCAAGAACATGGCTACACCATGATGTTCACTGGGGTCCGGAGGAGACCATGACTTCATTGCTTCCTGATACGTTTCCATCCGACAACCTTCCGCTATCAGTATTTCAGAGGTGATGTGGAAGTCAATGTGAATTTCAGCATGTTTCACATGAGGGCGGTTATGATAGTCGGGTGGCTCTGCTTCAGAGTTCAGTATGGAGAGGATCTGGGGGTAGCAATACCTTACCGGAAGAGTATCCCTTGCAAACCACTGCATGCGAAATACAACATCTGCCATTGTATTGGTATGTTGCAATATGCACTTTATTCCATCTGGCATTTTGCACACCTCTGGATACTCCTTTTCACGCTTGGTGTAGGAACCCCAGTACATCATGTCAAGGTACTTCATTTCTTCAAAGTAGATTGTCACAGTATCAAAACTGCTAGAGTAGCAAAATGGACACATTGGCAGTTTAGAATCGTTGACTGGGTTGGCACAGTGCGTATTATATGGAACAGCGCCTGGAGGAGAATCAGTGCGGAGGATAGCCTCCGCAGAAGAAGCTACAATATCTGTCCGTGGACTCACAAACCCCGACTCAGTTCTACCTTTGATTTTACTTTCTGAAGAGTTCTTGCTTTCAAAATGAATGCTCTCCTCAGAATCGTCTGGGTCATTCTCCGCGTCAGCTTCCAATTCGCTGTCTATCTCTTGGCTGCTGTTACTGGATTCCTCCGCAAAAACGTCTTGTTCTCCGGTACCAACATCTAGTTGAACTGGAATCTCTAGTTCTGCGTTTTCTGGCCCATATCGGTTGACTTCTGCCGAAGACCCGCCTGCTTCTTCACGTGTCGCCATATACCAGGCGCCACGTATTCTCGTGACGCGTCTTCCCGCCCGGTCTTGTCGGCACAAGGAAAGATACAGGGAACTACCAGTAATGAAGAGTAAGATACCTGTTAGCAGCCGACGTCTTGCCAAACTAACTGCCGCCATACTCATGAGAGCTCAGCGCGTACACAATGTGACGACCTGACCCCGACTCCTTTATCATTCCACCCATGCTAAGGTAAACGGGGGTATAATATACATAATATAGAATTGGGGCACTTCCGTCGACCATTTACGAGTTCGACTCCCTTTTGCTGGAGCGAAGGTGGGACACGAAGTCCTGCAATGCATCTGCAATGCATAGTGGGATGATTATTTTGGACGATCAAGCCGCCAACAAATGACTCTTCACTTCCAATTGTACTTCAATGCAACGTTTCGCCCATCACGGGCTTCGTCAGGCATACAGCCTATTTTCCCCGCTGTATGCCTGACGAAGCCCGTGATAGGCGAAACGCTTGTGGATTTATTTAGTGACAAGCTGGTGAGCAGTGACAACAATGAAAGATAGCTAGCTACACATGCACGTGTTGAATTCAATACTTGCAGAGCATGTGTTCACTCAGTATATAATTATTGACTAGCATATTTAAGGTAGCTCGATGAACATGGACCTGGGTGCCTGTTATAGTAGCCCCACGGCTATAAGGGTACTCTAGTTGAAATAAAGATTGCCTGATTCGCTATTTATAGCTAACTATTGCTTGAAACCAGTTCTAGCTAAATCAGGTGAAGCCAAGTCGAGTGTCTTACCAGGTTGAAGCAAATTTGGTGCCATCACTGGTGATTATGCACCCACCTGGTAATCATGTTACATTCAATAGGTTACAGTGATTCCAGGGCTTCTTGTCTCAACTCTACATTGCACACTGCAATCAATCACATGATTACAGTTTTGGAACTGTAGAATCTCATTGGAATTCTGATGGTGTGTAGCACATGAGAATCTGCTATATGTAATCACATGACTGATTGCCATGACATTGTGCAATGTGCAAACAGGACTAGAAATACTGAAACCACTGTGAACTATATAGAATGTTGGTATATTATTCATATTCATATTCATGTATTTCACTCAAAGTACAATTGAGTTGGGTGCACAGGAGGCATAGCCTATAAAATGTGCTTCCCAGTAGGTATTATAATCAGTACAGAAACCTCCAAAATCTGATCTCAAGGTGTATGTGACTATCTACATAGGTGCAAGTAACTTATGTGCAAAGATATCATGGAGACTCATGGCTACGTGCAGTAGTACCAATGGACACATGCGCCGGCTTTCGTGCGTGGTAACGTAGCAACTGTAGTTTTGTTCAGAACGTTAAGGCCATGAAGGCCTTCATCAGCTGAATAACTGATGAACAGTTACAGCTGAATAACTGGTGAACAGTTATTCATCTAACTGACAAGCTGAATAACTGAATAACTGACTGAAAGCTGAATAACTGATAACTGACAAACAGTTATTCAGCTGATGAAGGCCTTCATGACCGAAACATTCTGAACAAAACTACAGTTGCTACGTTACACTTTATTTACCCATGCAGTTTCAAACCAGGTCAGTATAGTTTTGTATCAGGTCAACCTGAGGTCAGCCCATTTTTTAAACCAAGAGTTCAGCCAAGTTTTATACCAGTCAAGTGGTAAATAATACATCACTTATGACTTACTTGTATGCATGTACAGTATACTAGTTCTTCAAAGGTTCAAAGTAACATTCTACTAAGAACTTCTCTAGGAATACTCTGTTGTATCAGTGATCTATACTATCAATGCATGTGTACTGTCTAAAATTAAGCACAGAAGCCGCAGACCCATGGAATGCTTCCGTCCTCCCAGATATGTTTTGGCACCCTAGCACATTCTTGATGGAACCATTCCTCACACCTTTCGCACTCCACCATATTCCCTTCTTCTTGGGTGCGACAAGTGCAGTAAATGGGAATTTGGTAGGTCCTCATAGTATCTGTTCGGACAGTTCCTTTGCTTGGGAATGGCTTCATGTGCCCTTGTGCTAAGCACATAAGCAGGTGATGACACATTGCCTTTTGGTCGAATTGAAGACCCTGTGGGTCCTTGCCTTCACAGAGAGCTGTGCAGAAGGCTAGAGCGAATAGGCCACAGTCATTTCCATTTTGTTGGCAATCTGAGGGTACAAACTGCAGAGTTATGTTGGGCTGACTTGATGTAAGAAGGGCACAGATCTGCTTGATGGTAGACTTTGGCATCTCTCTGTATAGGCTGTACACCTTCACAGTAGAGTATGAGCAGCCTATTGTTGACACTGTCAACCAGTGGTTGCCATTTGAATGCAGCACCTGCACAAACTCTTGACCACCTACCACATCAAATGCAAGTGTACTGCCCAGTACAGTGTCCTGCAAGCCTGGTATCCCATACTGCTTCTTCAGCAGACCTTGAGCTGCATTGATAATGTTACCATTCAGCCAGCGGGTGTTGCTTTCCAGAATTTGCCTGCATACAGTGACGAGTTACAAATAATATTTTATCAATCATGTCACTTGCATGTTGGATTGCATGCATGTATACAGGCCTGGCAGAAGCAATTTGACTTAGGTCAGTGTAGTGTCTTGTTTGATCTGTTCAAGCGTACTCTGCACTATGCTAGCTAGAACTCTGATTATTCTCAACTGTACAAAACTGAAATAATGCATAATGTATGCATAATGCATGCAAATGCTATATACAAGATCATGGCTGATGCAATCCTCTTAAATGTGCATGCGCAATAGTATGCAAAAGTTCGGAGTACACTACAGTCAGGCAAAAGTGTTAGAATATAGGGGCACCATAGCCAGTCCCATAAATTGTTAGACTTTATTGACTTATATAAAAATATTACTATGTACAATACATATACGTATGCAGAGCTATATGCACAAAATTATGCATATGTACCTACATGTACAATACATAATACGTATGCAGAGCTATATACACACATAATTATGCATATGTACCTACATCACCTATTCATTGCAAATGTATTATTACCTTTTCAAAATTCTTCTTGTATCCTGCATGCAGGAGATCCTTCTCGTGGACATCACGAATGATGGGATAAAATTCTTCCACATATGCCACCCTGCGATACTGGCCTAAGATAGAGTTGTCCTCCACTTTCTTTGTGCATGGATGGAAGAAAATAAGACATCAGGATGACTATAGTATGTATAATTATTATGCATCAATTTTGTGGAATTTATAATTATATATAGCTTCAAGATGGAAGTGAGGAAATATGTTATTCTTCATGCATGAACTAGGTAGCTAGCTAGCTGTATATATAGCTATGCACTTAGCTATTGGTAACACACCTGCTCTTTTGCTGGCACAACTAGCACATCACGTGCACCTAGACTTGGGAGGTCTAGCAGTTGCAACTGTGTCTTCCTGACAAAGAACCTCAAGCTCTTATCTGCACTGGAGGGATCTTTTATCACTGCCTTGATTTTGTCCCCAAAGTCCCTGTGGAAAACTCCACTAGTTCCCCTCTTGCTGTTTGGGGGAAATTTCTCCAGTATGAAGTCCTCAAAGTCCTTCCTCTGGTGCTCTGCCATGTTGGCAGTGCCAGCTGCAGCCTGTACGTACGATTTGCTGTCTCCAACCCCC
>CBDBFT010000005.1:0-13589 GCA_965205065.1 Candidatus Poribacteria bacterium
ATGTGTAGTACTCACAAACACACATGCGTCCAACACAAGCACACATTACATGTGCAAGTATGCACATAAACTATGTACACCCATATTGAACTTTAAATGATGCAACTAATACACTGCATTGACCTTGTCATCATCTTCAGCTTTCTCACAAACCCAGCATAATTTGCACTCATTGCATTCCCAGGGGTACATCTTTATAGCAGCAAGGCATGTGGAATTAAACCCAAGGCAAGATGGGTGGCCTGTGCAAAAGAAAGTATCACATGCATGCGCACATAGCCACCACCACAAGTATTAACAAGTATATTGCTAGAAGGCTGCACCTAAAATTATGGCTGTTGATCCAAAAAATGTAAAGGTTTATTCCCTGGAAAATTGGGTCCATACAGTAAGTCACATTGCTACAAACAGTACACCGATTATCGCCTATTTCAGATTCCAGACAGGAAGTCCTAGTATGTGTACAGCAGGTTTCAAAATAACTGTACAAATAGGAAATGGCAAATGACAAATGGCAAATGGCATGATGTATTAGGAGTCTTAGGACCATTACAATCCGAAGGGTCTGAAGTCAGAGAGAAATCAAGGCACTTCTGAATATGCAACTTGTGCAATATGTGCAGGGGGCCAAATATGGCTGTTGGCTCTAGACAGTGGTGTGACTTCATAATGTGCCCCACCAGGAGTATTCATTCAACAGATTCAGTTTGATTACTGTAGGTCTCTGGGGAGAAGGTATGAACCTTGCACATCGTCTGACCTGTCTGTCACAAAGTACTGCTTGAGAATCCTCCATCATTAGTATGCACACACTTGCTACAACAAATTCTGCTGCAGTAAGTTCCCATCAAGATTCTTCAGCCGCATCACTATATGCAGCCACCTGAGCTTTTGCCAAGTACATTCTCCCATGGGTGCAACCGGAAATGCAACATTAGCTGGCTTGGGAATTATGCATGGCTGCAGTACAGACCTATGCTGGACAGAGTACTCTGTGGGACCTGCTGCCTTTTCCTTTCAGAATGGACAAAGGTTTGCTTATAAACAGACCCTTTCGAACTGGGTTAAACTTAGTGATGTGTTGAACAACCCCTCTAAACCTGCACACCATCGTGAAGCTGTGCCGTCAACTGTCATACCGAAGACCACTATTGAAAATCCAGCTTCTAGAATTTATGTGATGACTAATCATACCCTACAGTCTGAGACAGCTCAGAATGAACATACGTACTCCCGCATGGAGTCATTCTTTTCCTGTTCAAGCAGGGGTTGTCATTTCAGGGAAACAAAAAATATGTCAACTCTGAGACGAATCCTGGCAATTATCTGGCCTTGATGAACTTATTTCTGAAATTGATATTGTATTGCCAGACCATCTGTACCAACCTAGGGCAAAGAACATAATGTACTTGTCTCCCAGATCACAAAATGACATTATATCAGTGTCATACGCTATGATATACTTTGTGCTTATGTAGTTGAGGAGCTCAGGATGGCTAATATTTGTCTGTTCCCACCAATGAAGTCTCTGGGCACAGTGTAGAGCATATGGTATTATGCCTCCACTTCCATGATGAAATGTGTGATATCAGAGAGGATTTTGTGACATTTTTCAGATTGGAAAAAGACCGACCAATTGTTATCACTGAGGCCATGTCAGTTCAGTAGA
Source organism: Candidatus Poribacteria bacterium (assembly GCA_965205065.1). GTDB lineage: Bacteria > Poribacteria > WGA-4E > WGA-4E > WGA-3G > MSPOR6. The sequence goes on from CBDBFT010000005.1 coordinate 1,670, forward strand.
GGGACTTGAATTGTCCCTAAATGATTTGCGAGGTCAGGAATATGATTGAGCAACCACCATGAGTGGACATGAAACTAACATGCAAAAGCAATCCAAGATAAACAACCAAAGGCTGTGCAAACCCACTGTGCAGGACACTTGCTAAATCTCACAATAGCTAGTGAGTTCATGCTCAATCCCAGCAGTGATCAATATTGGTCAACTAGATTTGATCAATAGTCTGACACGTTGAATTTAATACTTTGCTAAACAAGAAGACTGTTGAAAGCAGTTTAGGAGCACGGCACGGTAAATCAAAGACAAGTGACACAGTGGTCTGTCAGCTATGCAAGAAGACAGTAGGAGCTAAAGGTTGCAACCCTTCCAATTTGTTTTCACACCTGCGAGTTCATCATCCCCTGCAGCACACAAAGCTTAACAAGAGTAGCAGCGAGGCAAGTGGCAAGCCGGGTGAAAGCTCAAACACTGCAAAGGTTTCTTCAGGGCAAATGTCTCCCTTTGCTGCACTTAGGCCAGCCCAGGTATATGACCAAAAGGGTAAGAAGTGGCAGAAACTTACTGACTCAGTGACGCACTGTCTGTCGAAAGACATGCTGCCCATTTATTCTATCAAGAAGGAAGGTTTTCGCCAGTTACTACAATCTTTTGATCCCCAATACAAGCTACCAAGTCGTAAGTACTACTCAAAAACTGTCCTCAAGCTCTACATGCAGACCAGAAGTTAAGAGTGCAGACGTTTCTGGCCGCAACAATGAATATGTGGTCAAGCCACACTACCAGGCCATACATGAGTTACACAATACACTTTGTCAATACACTTCGTCAAAGATGACTGCACACTGAAGAACCGAAGCCTACAGACCCTCTACCAATAACACGATCACATTGATGAGAACATTGCTAAAGCACTGAAGGAGACACTTGAGTCATGGAGATTCTTGCTGAAAAGCAGGTATGTCTAACCACAGACATCATGGGTCAAACATAGTGTGTGCTGCTCATTGCTGTCTTGGCTGGACATACCCCTGCTGTTTTGGCCATAATCTCTACTTTCCAGTTGGGAAAGCTACCAAGGATGATAGTCTTCCCAACTGATCCCAACTGATGAACTTTCCTGTATAGAAATATGCACTAAACTTGTTGCTACATTCTCTCATAGTTGAACGAGAAAGCGAGAAATAACAAAGGCTCAGCAACAGTTAGCACTTTCACAACATTCCTTGGTCATATACTGTGCAACATGGTGGGTTTGGTGCAAAAGATGGCATCAAGATTGTTGAAGCAAGAGAAGTCAATTTACAAAGCGCTGAGTGAAGATCACACAACTTCACATCTGATACCAATAGGTCCTTGAGTCCATACAGGCTGCACTTGGACCACTCCCCGATTTCACAGACTTGCTGTTTCCAGAGAACTTGTCTCAATATGTTACTTGTGCTTCTCTTTGGTATGATGTATTGATGGAGGGCGAGAGTGACACTGAACTTACCAAAGGCATCAAGGCACACATTCTCGCTTACCTGGATACCAGGTATTCAGAGCCTGAATACATTTCTACCAGTGTGGAAGTTGCCATAGTGAAAGACAAGACTAGCACAAGAAGGGGTTGAGATACTTGAACCTGCTGTAGAGACTACTATCACACCTACCAGCTCTTCCATCGAACAACAGCTAAGTGACAGGCAGCCACCTTGCAATAAATGGAAGTCTGGCAGCTAGCTGACAGCCTCAAATCAGCAACAAGACATGACCTCTACTCCAAAGACTCCGTAAAGGAGGAAATTGAATGGAACTCTCCAATACCAAGCCAGATGCAGAATCCAATCCACTAGACAGGTGGAAGTTTCAAGCTCCTGGCTATCTGGTTTTAGCGAAACTGGCTAAACAGTACTAGCGCATTAGTGCATCCAGCTCTCCCTTAGGGAGGCTCTTTAATAGTCCCTCTGGGAACATATTATCCAAGCAACGTACTTTGTTTAAGCCCGACAAAATGAACACACTAGCTTATACTTCTAGTTAAGAATCTTTAGTTCCTGCTTTGCATTACATATTAATGCTAAAAGTCCACAGGGTGATTATATCAATAAAGAAAGATCTGATCCTGCGACCCAGCTCCTTGATGAAGGATATGGCCTCTGGCCCAAATACCCCTGATGTTTTGATGGCGATTGGAACAAAATAGTGGCTGGAGCCAAGAAGGGCGTACTTCTGGGTTTTTGCCTTCTCAGCTTGGCTGGCCACCAGCCCTGCTTCCCTTGCAGCAAGGGTTACATGGGAAGGGGCGAATGTATCAGGGCAAGTGGCATCCAATACTAGTGACCGGCCGTTCTTCGCGGGCATCACCGAGACCCCATCTGGCCTCCTTCCGTCAGAGCGTGTGATGCCCATGGGTTCCAGGAGAGAGGGGATCTATTAATGCTATATAACCATTCCACTTGTTTGGGCCTTGTGCGGTAACTTGATTACATAACAATAAAGGCATACTGGTGTGTTGGCATATTTTAGTCATACTGAATACAAGTATTGAACTTCCCATACCACCCAACACTGTTTGATGCACATGCGGAGCAAGCGGTCTCTCTACAGGGTGTATTACCAGGAAAGAACACACCAACCACCTCTGTGAAGGACATGAACATGATGTAGCTTTCAAATGCGAAAGATCTGTCTAATGCAGGCATCGTAGGTGAAGAATTCCATGCTTGGAAGGCTAGGTGGTTGTCAATTATCTCACAAGACAGACCACAAACATTGAATGACTATTTAAATAATTGCAGTCCAAACATCTTCATGACCTCATGTTCCTGTGAGCAACCAGCATGACAGCTTAACACGCAATGCACGCAGATAAAAGACAAGCTTACTGCACCAGACCCTTACATGCACACTATCATGCAAACATTGACGTAGACACAGTTTGCAGAATGATTTCAGAGAAACATCCCGTACAATGGAGGCTGCAAACCTACTTTTTCAGTTATTGATTTTATGTACAATAAACCAATTACACTGTGTTATTGTTCAAATTCAAACAAGAGATTTCATGTTTTGCTTGCAAGCTGCCATGGGTAAAGAATTGCTTAGTTCAATTAAATGATAAATTTCCATGCAACATTTTACGTACTTGCAATATAACGCCCCTTTTCAAAATCTTGTGTACAAGCCTGATTCAGATAGAGTATGATTTGGATTAGCCAATCCCAGTACAAGCTGGATTTCCACCTGGTTCATGACACACTTATGTCATACCCATATGATGACGAATGGCAGAAATGGGGATGAGCATGGATTGAAGACAAAACAAGCCAAACTGATTAAGCTGAAACACCACAAGTGGAAATTGCGTTGGGTGAGAGGCACTATGGGGATGGGTGCGAGGGAGTAATTGCACCAATTATTGAACAGCTCTGAAGTCATTTACACTCAAATTTTCACACTCCTCATAGGTTCACAATACATTCCACACCCACATCTATGTCAGAATAACTCACATGAGCTGTAACATTTACTACATTGTATAAGTTCCTCTGAATATCCCAAACTATTAGCCATTTTGCTCTTGCGGCAGATGACACACAATGGCACTGCAGCACACTGGTGATGTGGCAACTGCAAAAGGATAATTGAAGAAATAATCAGTATGTCTATGCTCATCATTACATCATTTCGTTACCATTAGTGAAGACCTCTTCTTTACAAGAATGCTATCCTGTAGTTAAAAAAATAAAAGAACATGTATACCAGCCACTGTAGACAGAATATATAAGCCATGGGCTTCAGACAGTAACAAGTGGTCCTGCAATCAGATGGTGTTTTGCATCCAATTGAGGGTGGCATAGCCAGAGGTGAGTGAACAAGGTAGTGTTTCTTCGAAAGATGGACAGTATGGTAGTAGTGTACATGCCTCATTAGAAAGGAGTAACAAGTAGCTCATTTGGCCTGGCCTAGCTGGACTAGTTGCCAGCTCAACATAACAACATGGCGGCTCTGCCGTTGCTGAGAGAGCTTGCAATTGGCTTCGGCCCGGCCTGGTAGACTGGGACGAGCTAGGTGCTACATGAACTAGATAAGTACGCTGCAATTTCGAGTTATGTTGTGCTAGATGCTTTTTGATGGCCGTCCCATCACAGCACGAGTTCAGTACTCATCTGTTGGTGATGTATGTCCATACAATATATCATATAACGTATGGCAAATCGTGATTGCAAGAAATTGACCTTCTTACCATACAGTATATATTACATATCATCAGTGTGTTTTTGCACCATTATCGAGATATTATCTGTTATCTAGATAACTTTGACCTGATTTATCGAGATATAGGTTTTCTCATTATCACACAGGCTTACTATTGAAGGTCTTCGCCTGTCTCAAAACTGAAGAGCAAAGAGATAAGGTGGCTTATATTCCAGCTAATCCTGTCCATGTGACCAGACAACGAAGGTGTTGTCCACGTATCTGAGCTAACGTCTGGTGGTTAATGGGCTGCTGTCATCATACTCTGTCTGCAGATGACATACTTTCAGTTTCAGGACAACGTTTATGAGCAGATGACTTCAGATTGACCTGGCGTACGCTGTATTTCATAGCAAGCAATAAGGCACCTGACTGGAAGCTTTCACATTCATGTAACATGAAATCTTCCAGTCAGATGCCTCAAATAGATGGCTTTAGCAGATTATCATAAAATGTAGACAGGAGCACAAAAGTATATTCCACAAGGATACCTGTACAGAAGTTTGTGAAATACATTGCAATGCCAAGAGGTACTGTATGCAACATCCTCACTTGAGTTTGACATTCTAGCCCAGCTTGCCCTTCATTACATTATGTCAGCAAGAAGAGACAACTGGAGTTACAAGCTGCATCACCTCATGTGCTAACAACATTTCCCATCGGACAGCTTTGAACTTAAAGTTGTTGCACTGCTGGTTTATGTAAGGTAATATGGGGTTAACTCTGATAACTTACTTTATCAAATTATATTTCCATCAGTTGGTTAGCAACAAAGGTGTAACTTAGTTACTAGTTGCTAGTATCTATATCCACCACGCACACCAAACCCAAACTGAATTGAGCTTGTAGTTCCAGAGACGACCGCAGCAGTTTGACGAAGGTCAAAAGTGATGGCTAGGGTATAGTGACTGTTGTCATGAAAGATATTAGGCATGCTGAAGTTCTGATGTAGAAATTCTGCTTTGGACAATCGAGCATGCCAACAGTCACTCGAAAACTTTAAAACAACGTTTCGCCTGTCACGTATGGCTAAAGAAGCCCGTGATGGACAAAATGTTGCATTAAAGTTTTTGAGTGACTGTTGGCGTGCTCGATTGTCCAAAGCAGAATTTCTATATAGTGACTGTTACTGGAATAATAATTTTGCATGTCAGTGGCCCTTTAAGGTTATTATTGAGTACTGAATATATGAATGATGCAGACTAGCACTCTGTAAACGTAATCACTGTGGGCCTACTAACATACGTACCAGTGCACTTATAGCAGTGTTGGCTGTAAGTTGTTCTGCTAATTCCGTTTCTTCGATGATGTTCTCACCAGAACACTGCTCCACACCAGATGAATTTACATTTGCAGCTGTTGAATGAATAGTACTAGGTTCTTCCATACACAGGTTGAGGGTGGGCAGCGGCATAATAACCGTATTAACTGGAAGGCGGTCCAATTCCTTGGGCAAAAACCTGTGGATCGTGTCTGAATACTGTCCAGGAAGAATACTAGCAGGGTAGACATGTCCACTGTGCTGCACAGACTTGTGTTCCCCTTCCTGTTGTTTACTGAGGAAATGTTTACTTCTTATCCAATGTGCCTGCAGTAGTAATAGTAAGCACTGACCACACAGTGCAAATAAATTAATTGACACCAAACAATATACACATGTGCTGGAACTTTAACTTACAGCTGGATTAACATCAGAAAGGTGTACCCTCCTTGCTCTGTCATCTAAAACTCTAGAGTTAAACTTTGCAGCTTGCTTCACCAAATCTTGTACATCATCTGAATTCAGTTGCTTTCGTTGCATTTGCTGTAGGGGGGTGGGCACTAATTGTATTATGTAAGGTAATAACAATCACATGAAGAAAGTATACATTAAAGACAAGCATACTATGCAAAATACAGTACAATACTCTTAGTATGCTCTTATGAAATTTATGCTACTATATAATTGGGCATAGTTTCACAGATTTACGTCAGTTTATTTGCTTTGCACATGCACAGGGGAAAAGGTCTGCATTAAAAATGAACATGATACGCATTACGCACTACTGTGCACTTCACACTGTACTGTTAGCATAGTAAGCAGAGCTGTTACAAATGGCTGAGATGAGCTGCTGTGCTACAAGTGTCTGTCACTCTTCCTAACTTTCTCGCAGCTGGACGTGCATCTACTGTAGTTAACAACCTAGCACTAATCAAAATAGAAGAAAATAACCTCCCAGCCATGGTACTGTTAAGCAATGCATGAACAACGAAACATAGCATAGTCACCTTCTTAGTCAAGGCTTCTGTTTCCTCCTTGATTTGCTGTAGTGAGGTGGCATGTGATCTCTGTTCCAGAACTGACATATACTCTTTGAACTTGCTGGGATAATCCTCATACATCAATTGATAAACATCTTCACTACTCAGGGCTACCAGTCCTAGATTGCTTTGGGTTTCTGTTACAACCCCCAAGTCAACAAGGAACTCCCTTTCTTCCACTTCCAGAGGTCTTCGATATAAATCTGTGAGGGATGTACATATAGCTGAGATATAATGATGGAAAAACTGTGAGGAAGTTCAGAAAGATACAACAACTCGTGCAAGATTTCATAATGACGTAGTTGCTGAAAATTATGTTGTGTAGACATTTCCATGGTTGCACCCGTCCACAAAATATACACATGAAAATTTTGCAACTAGATTTAGCACTTGGCCATTTATGCAGGAACTACAACAGATGACTATTCTAAGGTACCTACAGTGGAAAGGTGGGTTTCCACACCAATGTGGCTTGCTAGTGTCTGTTTTACTTTCACAAACCATTGCACAAGTGAACAAGGAGCCCATGCTTGGCCCATGCTGTGGGAAGTCAGGATAACTACCCACAGCAAAGGCCAAGAAGAGCACTCCCAAGATTCATGCAGAAATAAGCAAGCACTCACCACAGTGTGTCTGCAGCAACAGCATGTATGTGTTGCCAGGATACTGAGCTAATGTTGTAGCAAGACTACAGTGTGTTTGAGTCAGGAAGAACTGTGTTGACGACTCCAGAAAGGAGACAAGGATGGCTCTACTAGACCAGGATTTCGACTTGAAGGTAAGATAAGCTGGAAGAAGGTTAGACAAGGAGGAGGAGCAGTGTGAGCAAACATCATAATGGCAACTGTTTAGGGCATTTCTTGAAGTGGTTCTTGACCAACACCAGTAGAAGTTTGCTCAACAAGCACTGGGCTTGATCACTTCTGCATCACATGAAAAATCTTCAAGGCTTGAGATATTTGATATGTCACGGCCAAGAGTAAATTGTTTGGTTACTTCTATAGCATTAAAACTTAAAAGAGGCATTCCCTGCAGATGTGCACATAATAGTCATGATGGAAAACACATCAGAATTTATAGTGATCGGACCAACTAGGATTAAGTCTGCACCATGTTGAACCTGGATGATAGAACGGCAAGGAACACAGCTGCTATTTGGTTCCCTCACACATGATTTCCTTCCCGTGCAACTTATATACAAACGAAATGTCATCACAATACCATTGTCAATTTGCATTCCCATTAGAGTGGCACACACTCCCTAAGCATTGGTTAACACAGGAGACCACTGCAGTACAGTATGCGAAGCATTTATCACTACTCATCATCATAGGTAATCTCAAGGGGCTAGCCACACAATCCAACATCAGTCGTTTTCTTGTCCACAGCCACACTTGCTATATACGACCGAATACTACTGATCGTCTACAGCCTATGCATACTGCTGTTACTAAACTGTCAAAGGAACACATCCAAAGCAGTTTGAGACATGGTACTTTTATCCAATGTGGGAAAGCCTTTAGCCAGAAGGCTACTCTTCCAGGTACCCACAGTACATACAACATAAACACACACAGTAAATCAGTTAGTAGTAAGTTTGTTATTCTGTTCATTGGGCAGTGTTTGTTGTCAGCTGGGGGGATACTGTCACTGAAACTCTGTCGCCATGGCCTGGGTTTGAACTTGGGCATTCCATAATCACTGGATCTTGCATCTTGTGCCTTAGCTCCAGACCACCAGCATCCCCCCACGTTAGGGTAATAAAGTCAGCCCCAACACGGAAGAACAGAAGGCAATAGAGGACTTGGAGACTACCAATGAAGGTATACATTAGACAACGAGAGTGCTCAGGGGTATATACAACATGTCATGAATCCTCTGACAAAGGTAAAAGAAGAAGCCTGATACTACAAAATAACAAGATGTAGTCAGGTATCACTGAGACAGTAACTTCTGTGGATGGTTACAGCTGAAACCACCATTCACATCTACAGCAGAGCCAAGTACATTTGTCCAGGTGCTGACCTGTGCACAAATCACTGTGTATGCAGTCACATCAGGGTTTCTAGCCTGATTGTACACTGCAATCAAATGCACAAGCACAGTTTGGAACAACAGATTCTCACATGCCATACATCGCCATAATTTATGTGAGCCACTGCTGTTCCAATACAGTAATCACGTGAGTGATTGAAGTGTGCAATGTACAATTGGGCCTAGAAATCCCAAAATGACTGTACGTGTAAACAGTTCAGCTGACAGTAGTACAGTCAAAGTCCATACACAAGCACACACATACACACACCAACTGCACAGCACACCAACACAGTAAGCATACATTCACACACAGTTTCCAGAGAAAGAACAACAAGAGAGAAGACTGTTCAGGTTGATGAGGAGGTGTATCTTTAACATAATCACAGCTTAGAGTCCAATAGTCAGGACTTCAATTAATCTAGTACAAGGATTAATTAGACTTATTAAACAGCCAATCTGGTTATTACTGTCCATAGACCTCTGAAGAGGCTGAGGGCACAAAAAATGCAAACACTCATCACATTTTCACCAATCCCAATGTGATGTTGCGGGTCCGTGCATAATGGTGGTAGACGATCAACCGTAACAATCGCAATGAAGTGAACTGTACTCAAGTACGTAACTCTACTGCACAACACTCCCTCAGCTTCAGCTCAGGAAGAACAAAAGACAAGGAACAAAGGGTGTGTGCATGATACAAAATGTTACCAGGGGATTTAGGAATGTTGAAAAAGCGAAGAAACAAGTGTCAACTCAGTGTTTGACCTCCTATATCTCGTTTTCTTGAAGATTTGCATTCCTAAATCCCTTGTACTCTGGCCAGTAAGTACTGCAAATCATTTATTGCAGCATGCAGATCTTGAGGCATATATACACATTAGAAGAACATGTGGAATGGTTAGCCGAAGACTCAGCAGGCATTAGGCACTGTATAGAGATTGAGCATGTTGATTTGAATTTTGCATACTCAGCACATAATTAAACAATCCAATTCCAAGTGCAATTCTCATTGAGCTATGAATACAAGGGATTTATAAATGCAAATCTCCAAGAAAATGTGATGGGCCAAACACTGAGCTGACACTTGTTTCTTCGCTTTTTCAGACATTCCTAAATCCCCTGGTAAGTTTATGTAAATTATTAATTCACCTGTTTGTTTACTTTTTAGATATGCGGTGTATAATGTATACGGGCACGCAACAAAATGGCAGATTTGGGATAGGCCAACATATAGTAAACAAACTTGGGATGGCTTCCAGCGTTGGTCTCGCTGTGCCCAAGCCCCTCCAAGACAGCACTGCCAAGTCATGGTTCAAGCACTTCCAGTTCTGTGCTGCCGCCAACAAGTTGAACACAGAGAAACAGCTTCTACGCCTGCCACCTCTCATTCGCAGCAAAGCATGGGCCATCTTTGACTCCTTGTCCAACAATCAGAGGGACACATACACAAAGTTGAAGACAGCCCTTCTAAAGCGATTGAGTCCAGAAATGGACAAGGCCAGGGTGTGCGCTCATGATGAACTCACGCAAAGGCGGCTCTGCGATGGTGAGAGAGTGGGCGAACTGGCCAAAGACATCGAGAAGCTCTTAGAAATGGCTTTCCCAGGCCTCCCTGCAGATGTTAGAGAGACAGAGCTACACTTTCACCTCACAGCAGCCTTCCCAGAGAAGATCCAGTATTAAGAGCGCATGCAGGACCAACTCCAGGAGATGGCAACAGCTGGCATCATTTCACCTAGCAGCAGCCCTCGGTGCACCCCAACTGTGTACATGCCAAAGAGCAACACGGAGATCAGGATGTATGTGGACTTTCAGCTCAAGACGTCCACAAAGAAAGACTCCTACCCAGTGCCCAGAGCAGATGGACCAGAATAGAAGCTTGTACACAAGCAGGTGTTCTCCAAGATTGACCTCAGAATGCACAGTGGCAATTTTCCATGAGTAAAAAATCCACTAACAAGACAGTCTTCTGTCCTGGGCTAGATTGTGGTCTTTGGAAGTTCACTGTAATGCATTATGGGCTGAACAAAGCCACACAGACCTGCCAACGTGGACTAGACAACATCCTCAAGCACTGCAAGGACTGCGTAGACAACTACAACGACAACTGCATTGTCTTTTCTGACAATATGGAGTCGCACATCAGTGACCTTCAACGTGTCCTTAGCAGCCTCCAAGCTGCAGGATTTACCCTCAGAGACTCAAAGTGTTTCTTCAGCAGAGATACAATTACTCACCTAGGGTTTCAATATTTTCATGCCGGAGTGACTCCAACAGAGAAGTGTTCACACACTGTAGCTGACTGGCCAACACCAAACCACCAAGAAGGTCAGGTCGTTTTTGGGCCTTGCTAACTTATGTCATTGCTTCGTTCCAAAGTTTGCTGACATTGCACAGCCACTCGTTGACCTCACAGGAATGGGGGCAACCTTCAAGTGGCAGGACAAACAGCAACATGCCTTTGCATCCCTCAAACAGGCGCTAATGAAACCTCCAGTCCTCAACTACCCCTAACTTGGCATGATCCTGTGCAGCATATGTCTTTTACTGCCAGTAGGAATCTCAACTTGCTACAGTGGCTGTCTTGGTTCCTTCATAAGTCAGCCCTCCTGGTTTTCTACTGCTCCTACATCTTATTATCTTTTGACTACTGTGATGTAGTGTGGGGCTTCTGCACGAAAGAGGAGGCACTGTCTTTGGAATGCCTACAGAACTTTGCAGCATGGGCTACCCTTCATCTGTACCACTGGTACTCAGCTAGTTCTACCAGGAGAGAGCTTAGTCTGTCCTCTCGGCAAGACTTCCACCTGGCCCAGCACTCATTCAAAACCATATGTGGTCACCACCGTCCATACCTGAAGTGCCTTCTCACCCCAACCTCAGCCACTCACGGTCATTACACCAGACAAGCCTCCACGGGAAGTGCCCATCTTCCCCTGCCCAGGACCAATTTTGGGATAAAGGCCTTTAGCTACTGTGGTGCAGTCATGTGGAACTCCTTGCCATCCCATGCTCAAAATGCATCTACTGGTATTGGTGCAGTCCTCGCCACAGCACGAGGCACTGTGGTCAAGTATGCAAGTGTGACACTCATGACAGCAGAAAAAAGTATATACCCATTGAGAAGGAGTGTCTTGCCATTGTCTAGGTAGTACACAAGCTATGTCACTGTCTGATTGGAGCACGTTTCGCCTTGCAGACTGACCACAAAGCCCTGAAATGGTTAAAGTCTGCTCGAGCCAGTCGTGCCTGTTCCCAACGACTGGAACGCTGGTCCTTGGAACTCACAGCATATGAGTTCAATGTAGTGTATTCACCTGGAGAGACCAACCAACATGCAGATGCC
>CBDBFT010000006.1:0-9940 GCA_965205065.1 Candidatus Poribacteria bacterium
TGTAATGTCAGCTCACAGTGCTCTGTGTTCCATTACATTCGACTCAGCCCAGGCCTATTTGTGTATAGTGCTGATTGTATTGCCTTCTTTCCAGTTGTATATAAACAAGTCAGCCAACATGTTCTTTGCCATAGGCTATTAGCAGGTACATACCTAGAGTTTGAGTCATCACTATACTATGGAATAGGGGAATCAGTTGTTTAGCGTAAATCACGAGTTTTGTATTGCAACTAAAGAAGGCCTTTTTGGGGCCAAAATGTCTTGTTTCATTGAACAAATATACCATGTGATTCACACTCAAGACTTGCTCCCCCTGTTACGTATCCAAATGTGGCGATGATCAAGTCTCTATTCTAAACTAACCTAGTTTAAAGGGTTACCAGTAGTGTATAACATCATTGCATCTTCACTTTAATGCATGCATTCCTTCCCAAAGTAGAGTAGATGATGCTGTAAGTAGCATAATATTGAAACCTTGCCATGAATGCAAGGAAACCTGCCAATGCAACCTTTGTCCCTTTGCCGTACCTTGCATTCCCTTTCCTGTGTGGTTTAGAAACCCTAACAGACTATGCTAACTTTAGTCTACCTGTTCTAGTCTGCTTCCTCCCAGTTTTGGTACAGTTTGCTTACATCACTAGTCTCTTTGTGAACCACTGCAGATTTCCGTGTGGTCAAAACCTGAGGCTCTGAACGAAACTAAGTATGCTTTGGTTGTGGCCGCGAGCGTCCTCGAGCACTATGAGTCATTTTTCAACATCAGCTATCCACTTCCTAAGCAAGGTATGTTGGTTATAAACAAAGTGTAGAGAACCAGATACGCCCATTTTGTGGGTTAACATATTGCAGATTTCGTGTTTTATACTTATATTTGCTGGACAATACGATCTTTAACTATTCACAGTTGAATTTTTCGTTTATCTGTCAATTTTGAACCAGTGCGCTGCTAGTTAAAGCTGTTACTCAGCCTTTCTCAGTGGCTTACCCAGTAATCTCTATTTTCTGGTGTGCCATGATGATCTAGCCATCATGGGTTCCTTTTCATATTCATATTCATGTACGTATTTCACTTAAAGTACAATTGAGTAGGGTGCACAGGAGGCATGGCCTATAAATGTGCTTTCCAGGTGGCTAAAGGTGACATGGTACAACATAAATAAACTGTAATAGCATTATGTATATAGCTTTATTAGCATTACTAACATGCAGTAAATAAGTCATAAGGACCAAGGTGATACATAGCTAATTAGCTAGATAATGGAGACACAGGATGGAAAATTGTTAGTTTGATTGACTGGTGTATAGATGAGTAGATAAGGCATGGTTATTAAAGAAGCAGAGCTGGTGATACCTATTGGTAAATCATTCCACAAACACGGAGCATTTTATGAAATAAAAATATCTGAAAGAGTTTATTCATGAATCTGCCAATGGTGACATTTGTAAACTTCCATTCTATTACCTTGTTAGTTCCTTTGTTCTGAGCACTTTGTTCTTGGTTTGCAGTGTGAAGCATGTCTGTTTGTTCTTTCTTGGTCCCCAAACAAAGGCAGCATGATGTCATTGACGTTTCCAGATTTATGCACATATTCTATACGTGTTCAGTGACTTCTGAAGTTTGTGGACGAAACATTTTGGCTGCTGAAGTGCGGACACTACAGTACTTAACCCCCCCCCCCCCCCCCCCCCCTGAATATTTCAGCACATGCAGTAATTGCATTGCTGTTTTCTTGTACTTTCGTGACGAAGCTCTCTGATGTCTTCTACCTCCGCGTCATTCTTCTGAATCATAATCATCCAGTGAGAGATATCTCTCAAATGATGACCTACCACTGAATCATTGTCTCTTGCTTGGTAAGCAGTGACTGTTCAGACGTCATGAAGGTTACCTGAAAACTGACAGAGAGTATTGGAGGTAGACAAGCAGGTAACAGAAGGTGCAAGTGTTACCTACTGCAGATTTTCTTGGTAGTAACTTACCAATGCCCCCATTGAAAGTAACTAGGTCACATCTCTTGGCTCCCAACTCTGTACGTGTATGTCCTCTAATAGCGGCAGTGGTGCTTAAACTAAGGCGGCCATTTGCATTTCCCTAAATAAAATGGCCTCCTACAATTACTAATTGTTTGTCGGTGTTTGTCGGGTAAGTCTGGCAGTAACTGCTAGTAGACGTGGTCTTTTATTCAGTCTATTTTATATGTAGAAAGACAACTAACACGAGTGGAGTGTAGTTGCTGCTATTGACCTGAATTGGTGTTACTGTTCTGCAGATTTGTTTGCCATTCCTGACTTTGCTGCTGGTGCAATGGAGAACTGGGGCCTTATCACTTACCGTGAGACCACTCTGCTGTACAATCCAGAGACGGCTCCTGCCTGGGCCAAGCAGAGAGTGGCTACAGTTGTGGCTCATGAGCTGGCCCATCAGTGGTTCGGCAACCTAGTCACCATGAAATGGTGGAACGACCTCTGGCTTAATGAGGGATTTGCATCATATGTTGAGTACCTGGGTGCTGACTTCGCTGATGAATCACTGCACTTGGTGAGCAATGAGCATATGTGCCTACCATTGCTTTAGATGCTCATGTATGTGCTGTGCTCTTCTTTGCACAACAAGAGGACACTTGTCTCTCACCTGATTATGTTGTAGCATGATGCAAGGATAACAGGTGTTGTCTGGCTTTGCATTCATCATATTTAGGTGTTTTGTGCACCATTCCATCATCCAACACTATTTGTTACTCTTCTAGCCCGTACATGGAATGCCAAGTGCAATAGCAATTAGAGTTCAATTAGAGATTCAAAGCATTTAATTAAATGATGGCCAATGTATGCATCTCGGAGCAGTGTTACTACTATCTCACACCTCTGGTGTGGTTCTTCACTGCTGTTCAACTGTTGCTTACACACCTGGGAATATTTGAATGTATCCTGTGTCACCAGTCTGCCAGCCCCCATTATGAGCTGCTAGTGCATTGTAAGCTATTCAAATGGAACTGCAATCACATTGACCTGTACAGTAGGTAGTAGACTCTCGGGCTTGACTCTAATCTCTGTGCTCTGGAAATTGGGGTGGGCTAAAGGAAAAGAGTGTCTAACAGATGTTATTGATACTAAACTTCTCAGCATGCTAGGACTTTCTTACCTGCTGACCTTTGCAAAAGGAAGGCAGCACACTGCTCAGGTTGACACTCTGCACATTCTGTTGCTATGTGCACTGTTAAAATACTGAGTCCAAATATAGGTACTTTAAGTAAGGGACTAGTCACTTTACATTCGAATGTGTCTTGCCTATGAGTGCCATGTAAAAGGAGCTTGTCTGGCTAGTTCGCATCACTGGAGGTTCTCACCAAAGGCACTAGCCAAATATTTTGTGGTACCATGACTGAAGAAGGCAGCAGTTAGCTGCTGAAACATTTGGTGAAATCGAAATCTTTGGCTAGTGACTTCCATGACCGTCAGTCATCTACAGCCACGACAGTTACCTTTTTATTTCATTTAGCTCTGGCACTGACATGACATTCAGGTGCAGTTCTCTGGCTCAGCTGTCTATTCATAGAGACATTGCAGTGAATATACACTACCTGCATTGATGGCAGCATTTGGTGTGCTTTTGTCTGGTGGGAGGGTGACTGCAGGTGTTTCAAGGTATGCATGGTAGTGTGTGGAATTTTAGGATGTGCCATGGTTCAACGTACATACATTATCCCTTTTAGCAAACATGTGTACTTGCTCAGGCACAGGAACATCTTCAGCCAGAATTGAGCAACCAGTGTACCTGAATGTACTTGTGCAAGCACATGTAGTGTCTTCCTGTTGAGTACATATGGTGGTGCCACTGCAGTTGGTTTGTGGTACTGCTACAAAGTCTGGCCTATGACATATGTTACAGCCTTGGGGGATGGGAGTGTTACGTACATATATGAGTTTGCTTTGTATATTGCCATATGGAGTTACTGTGATGGAGCAGTGCATTTGTAAAGGTAGACAGACTTATTCTGTATTCAGTTATGTGATGGAAGCTTGTTACTCTTGTGTCTTATGTATTTCTATTGCAGCAAGACCAGTTCATTATAACAGCCTACCAGTCAGCCTTGAAACTGGACAGTTTGTCCTCGTCACACCCTGTTGAAGCAGAAGTGTCCAGTGCAGACGAAATTGACTCACAGTTTGATGACATTTCATATGACAAGGTCGGAAGTGTATTGCACTGTTGATATGAGTATGCATCTCCTTATTTTGCCTGAACCAATCATGTCTGCAGGGTGCTTCAATTCTAAGGATGCTCAATCAATACCTGGGAGGTGATAGGTTCAGACAGGGACTGCATACCTACCTCACTAGACACATCTATGGCAATGCAGTGATGGCTGACCTGTGGGCAGCACTGGATTCAGTAGCTAAGGGTCTCCCTGTCTCAGTGAAAGACCTAATGAGTACATGGACAGAACAGATGGGATTCCCAGTAATTGATGTGCAGAGGACAGATCGCACGGTCTCACTTCAGCAGAAACGGTTTCTGTCGGTGCACGCAGAGAATGGTTCAAGTACTGTAGCATCCCCTTTTGAGTAAGAGTACAGCATACACTGGACACTACAAATTGTGGATCTTTATCATGTTGTTCCCCAAGTAAGGTCATGAGCATTAATTATGACGTTTGCCTGTATTTGCAGCTACAAATGGATTATTCCCCTGAACTACATCACAAAAAGCTCTGGCAAAAGTGTGAAAACACTTGTTTTGAGTCAGGAGCCCCGTATGTTGGTACTGGATGGCTCTATTGGGTAAGCCTTTCTTATGTGGCATTCCTTCCTTCCTGCAGAGACTATCCATTTGAATGCCCCAGATGACTGGATTAAACTCAATATTAATCACACTGCCTTTGTTCGCATAAACTATGACCAAGATGGTTGGCGGAAACTTATGGAGCTTTTCCAATCTTCTATAAAGGCTGATGAAGTAAGTGATCAGAGATGTTCTCCTCCATATCACCTAGGAGACATGGTAGTTCCCTTGAGTTAACACTGGACATGGACTGTCCATAAGCATTCACACAACTACTGTAGGATAATTGGACAAAGCAAGTTTGTCAATTTGTTTGAACATCTTGAACAATGTGACAGGTTGAGCGTTGTGTAGCAGCTTATAGCTTATTCCTGCAAAATGGTTGGCGCAAACATTTCAATCAAGTCACGACTTATGCAACTCACCTCTGAACTGTCACCCCACTTTTGGCGGTTAACTGCGAGAAGATGTCAGCAAACAGCACGCAGAAATGAGGTCAGAGTTCAGTGAGTTGTGAGTTGAATGACAATCACAGCAACCACTTTGAAAACTGCTGTAAAAGCTTTATCTTCATTTCTACTACAAGCCATTGCTAGCAGGTGATGTTATCTGCATAGCACCCTAGTTTTATCTTAGTACCAGGGGACAGGTAATGTCTCTCTTGTTACAAGGGGGTGTAGAAGATGTTTGACTGGCTTACTTAAGCCAGTTCAGCTGTAGTTCTTTTGAGTTATCTGGTCAAGTGTAGTTGCTCTTTAACACTGTGGTGTGCTTCAGTCACTGCTTGGTAACCACACAATGTATTTGGAGATGATGTGGAATTGGTAAGCCTACATACGTATTACAGATCCAGATACGTAGGATGTATGTATGTCATGGCTACTTACTTCAGATTCGCAAGGTGTAAATCTTGTCTTATCAGAAGGCTGTCATGGGTTATTTCATTTGTGGCCCAGAAAGTGAAGAATTGTGTCTGGAGATTGGCGTGGAAGTGCCATTCAAATACGTAGCAGCACAACTAACCGAAAGTTTGCATCTTTGTATGTGGCGTGGAATGCCTTGTAGACTTCATACATTGAAGCTGCTGCATATGATCTCAATTCCTAATGTGTTTAGGCAAATGCAAGTGCAGCGATTGGCCAAACCCAGACTCTGATCAGAGGGACTTCCAGGAGCCTTGTATTAGAAGAAATTACAAGTTACCTGTAGTAATCAAAAGTGCTGTATCCATTCTTGTGACATGTGAGAGTGATTGGCTGGTAAACAACAAGTGGAAGACATGTGTCTGCACTCGTACAGAGAAGCATGCAATCTTGAAATTTTGCTAAGTGTTTACACACCTTTCACTGTATTCGCCCTGGTATACTGCAACTTGATTCAATACACATATTAGGCACGTATAGGAATAACGTTAACGTATACAGTACCTGCACTACAGTTCAAATGTAACGTGTACACCAACTTAATTGTACAGGTGTACACATGCAACATGTGATAAGTATGGGCATGGTCATCAGCACTGTGTATATATGATTATTGTGTACTGTATTGATTGGCTATGACTACACAGGTCTTGACAGCTGTTGACAGGTCTGGTCTGATTGACGATGCATTTGCATTAGCAAGGTACGGGACGGCTTCTGTAGTTGCGGTATCCATTCTTGTCCTTCACTGACTCCTGCTTACCTTCCACATTCCCTTCAGCTCTGGTTATCCCAGGATTCGCATTGATGTACCACTACAGCTGGTTGAGCATTTGGGGACAGAACTAGAGACATCGTACGTACCATGGTCTACTGCAATGTCATGGCTTCGAGCAATTGGAACACAACTGCAGTACTCTCCAGTTTTTGGAGAGTTTAAAGTATGTAATGTTTTAGCACTCTATTAGCAGACATGATGTAATGTTTTAGCGCTCTATCAGCAGGCATGATGTAACTTAGCAACTGTTGATCTGCACTTTAGAAACAAGTTGTACAAATCATCCAGCCTCGGAGGCGCCAGCTTCCCTGGGATACTGCAAGGAAAAGTTTGTCACATAATGACATGTGAGTTGTGGGCAAACTGTGACTTCTTACGGCCATGCTTTGCTATGTGCACAGATGCTCCGTCACATGGCTGACCGTGGACAGTAGAAGCCTCTGTTGTCTATGGGCTCATGTTCTGCATTAAGTGTCTCTATGACAATTTAACTTACATCTATTTTCTTTCCACAGTAGCTTATACACTATAATATTGAGGTATGTATGTGGTCTGCAAGTGAAACTGGCTAGAACTACCTTAAATGTGTGGCATAGCTGCTTTGAATAATTTCGGCTGTGTGAAGTTATCCTGAGTCCCACTGCATTGACCAGCAACCCCTCCAGTCATCCAGGAAGGGAAATGTGGTACATATGACTATGACCACATCATTATGGTGTACCGATGTATCCACTGTGGTGTGGGGCAGAGTTGTGCTGTGAACGGCTGTAACATCTACCCCCTCCCCCACGCATACCACACAAAAGTTTACTATTTTGATGCAGGGGGAATAATGCATTCAGTGCAGTGTATGACAGTGGATAGTCACCAGGCTGTCAAACTTCTGGTTTTCAGTGAACAGGCATGTGTTCGATCTGGAGTTGACCAATTGTACCTCTGGACTCAACTATGCCTGCTTTTACTAATCTCAGCGCAACATTATTTCATACGATTTTTTACTTTTAAACTGTTTGGGAGAAAAAGAATTCCGGAACCTGTGCAGTGTGCACACTTTACATGCTGGAGAGCTCAAGTTCTGGTGCTGATGTTTCACCTTCAGGCTCTTCTCACACTCTTCACTGAGTCTTGCCTCTCCTTACAGGCCAGTATGTTGTAGGACCACCTCACTTAACCTGCTCCTCTATACCTTTCTAGGAAATTGTCAATGTGAATGAATTAACTGACTCGGGTGCAGCTTTGAAAGTTTTCTACTTGGTACACTATAGACTCCATTGCTTCCTTCAAGTTCCTTCAATTATGTACAGCATTAGCATTTTCAGGTGAGCACCAGGCTAAGACTTCTTCAACTCAGGTTTCACAATGCTGACTTGATCAGCATGGTAGTCCGAGTATGGGTAAGGTGGCAGCAATGTTTGGATGACGTGGCAGTACAGTATTGACATTGGACATACCTCTTCAGGCTTTAACTGTCATTTGTGAATTACACCTCAAATGCACATCCATAGTTTGGCCAGTGGTCACTTCATATATGTAGTTTACTGAATGCAGTACTTTATCTTCACTATTGAATAATTGTTCATTACCCTATGGCATCAGGGCCACTCCAATACACTGTTTCAAATGAACGTACTGGTATGTTAAAGCATGTATAGTACATTTAGGCTAAGGTCAGCCTCTCCATACTGTAGTTGATAATTATACTGTTACTTAGGAGAAGGATACATACACATGAGATACAAGTACAGCAGTCGCATGGTAATGGGGTGAGTGGAATCAATGACATATTGTGTGGATGCTAGTGATTGATGGTGACGACTGAGTTAAATCATGTAGTTGGCCTTGGCACGAATTAGATCTATTAAGGATTCAGGTTGATCTCTCTTGCGGTAGTGGGAAATGCAGATTTAGGGCCACAGACTTGCCACAGCGGAGTCAATCAGGCTGAAGGAGATTGTATACATATGTATATCTGATGTAGCTGAGGGCATCTGTCAGCAATGAGGCCTGCAAGACACTTGATGGCAACTGTGGCAGGTTGTTGGGCCAATGTCTTACCATGTCTACTCACCTTGTCATTGCCATGAGGGTAGTTGTGATTTTATTGTACTCCTGATGGTACTTCATTGCAGACTTTTGCGGTCACTGTTGTTTGATGCAAGTTGGAAGTTTGGTGATGAAGAAGTTTTGGACAGAGCTTACAACCTGTTTCAGGCCTTCATTGTCAACAAGACAAGGTACTTGATTCTTGAAATAGTCCATTTTTATACTTGGTTTACAGTGCAATTAGCTATGTCCCCTGAAGTGAGTGTTGTGAAGTTTTGCCATGTGTTCTGTGTTAGGGTTGATCCAAATTTGAAGGATGTGGTGTATGGTGCTGGTGTGGCAAAGGGCTCGGTTTTGGAGTGGGACCAGTTGTGGAAGATCTATAACACCACCACTGACCCACAAGAGCAGAGCATAATACTGCGTGCATTAGCCCAGTCTAAAGAGCCCTGGATCTTGAACAGGTCAGTACATTGTGCACTCAAGAGGATGCCATTTTATTTGCAGTGGTTTAATACACCTTTTGAGAAATAAATTTTGATTACTTCCGGAGTTCGGTGAACTCCAGTTATGCATAGCAGGTACGTATAGGGAAAAAGACCACTTTCAGCCAAGTATAGCAAATGCAGGAAGCGGACACCCGCAATATGGTTAATGCAGTGTCGCAATCTTAGACTTTACAAAGAGCAGATGTAGATGGTGGTCATGCTCTGAACCTTTCCTGACATCCAGAACACCTATCCCTTTTCAAGGCTCGAAATGTTTCAGCACCTGGTTGCACTAATTTTCCCGATAGATAGTCATACAGGGTATCCCTTGGAAGCTGTGGAGTTCGACAAGCAACTTCTCACCTGTCAGAGATCCAGCCCAAGGGAGGGATGGGTGGGACAGATGCCTCAACGAATGGTTCTACTTGTAGACCTGCCTCCTCTTTTGCTTCCTTTCAATATAGCTACCGTCTATGTCAATAACAGGGAGACTTGCTGCATGATTTTGTGTACCTCACGGCAGTAAACAGCCTTAGTAGCATTCGTAGACGGTGGATGGCATCCATGGCATCAATCCACCAGGATAGCTCACGTATGCTGTATCTCTCTAGCGCTTCGACCAGCTTCACACTGGGAACATTGTCTTTCATGTGGACAACAGGTGAAATGTATACTGCATCTTCCGAAGCCACCATTTCCAAACGTTAACACCTCACGCCGTGTTCCTATAGGGGTAAATATCGACAACAGGCTATTTGTTTGTTCATTCTTTGTTCCAGAAGGAACAAAGAGCACTTTGTGCATTTACTCCATGTGTTGGCCATGTCTACAGGCGAAGACTTGAACTGCGGAAGTAATTATGACGTTTATTTTGCAAAAGGTTTATTGAATGTGGCCAGTTTTCCCCACTTTTCTCTGTCACATT
>CBDBFT010000007.1:0-8038 GCA_965205065.1 Candidatus Poribacteria bacterium
TAATATAGCAATAGACAAGGAGTATCTTTATCCCTTTGTCCATCCTTCTTACAACTGATAATTCCCATAGGGAATGATCCACTCCACCAAAAGACCTGTGATGATACCAGTCGCGAATACGTAGAGTGTGAGAATAAGAACACATGTCCAACTGGAGTAACTTACACTGGTCCAGGATGCTACTGCAAAGATGATATGTATCTCTATGAGCCAAATAACACGTGCGTGAATCGTTCTGATCCTAATTGTTTTCCAACTTCAGCCCCCCCCCGCCCATCAGTTTATCTCTGTAAGTTAAAATCATTGCATAGCTTCAATTGCAATGTGAGGCAATTTGCATGAACATTGTTGTTGCA
Source organism: Candidatus Poribacteria bacterium (assembly GCA_965205065.1). GTDB lineage: Bacteria > Poribacteria > WGA-4E > WGA-4E > WGA-3G > MSPOR6. The sequence goes on from CBDBFT010000007.1 coordinate 357, forward strand.
CATACATACTTCTTCTAGCATGCTTTTTCATCTATGGAAGTCAGTCCTCCACTTTAGAATTGCTATTATTGCTTTTGCATATTATATACCCTTAGCTGTTCAAGAGTCCTCCCAATAGAGTTGCATCTTTACTCTGGAAGAATTCTGCATGGCTAGGTATTAGCATTATGATCGATAGGGAAATTCCACTAGCCAGAATTGCTGGACAGATGTCGTTGTCAGTGAATACAGACACTTCGACCCAATCCTGGATCCTCATCAGTGTATAAAGATGGTCTTACACAACCGGCAAGGTGATTATATAAACATAAACAGCGGGAATGAATGGTAGGTGATGAGGTGGGCAGGAATATATAATGTAATGGAGTGTGATGCTAATAATAGAAACAATGTGGGTACATCATGCACTAATAATGATAACAAGAAAGTATGTGGAAATGTCTGTTGGGTAATAATGGATGAAAATTGCAATAGCACAGTCAGTATATGGACAGGATTGGTGGATCAGAGGGTCGTACACCGATGGTAGGGGGACTGCATCTCTGTTCATTTTCTGGCACTTCGTGCGAATGTGCCAAGCTTCCAATGCACATTTCTGGTGGTGGTAGGGATGACATGCCATGACTTGTGCTTCATTCCAATCTATGACATGCATCTGGTCCACTGCATGCTCTGCCACCACTGACTGGGCAGTGTTTCCTGATGACAATGCCCTCCTGTGTTCCTTCAGGCGATGCTCCAATGTCCTACCTGTTTGGCCAATGTACACTATCGAGCTAGTATATACTACAGGGAATTCAGTAGATGGTCGACACTGGCTCATTGTTGCAGTGGGGGGTTTGGTCCTTCAACCTGACCAATGTCTGTCTTAGGGTGCGGTGTGGCCAGGAGCAAGTATGAATCCTGAGTGGGGCCAAGATCCTCTGGATAGTCTCCAACAAGTGGCAGATGTAGGGGAGGGTAACCGTGGCTGTGGGTGTGTCCTGCTCAGGCAGTGGTGGCTGTGATGTAGGCCTCCAGACTACAAGACGTCTAGGGTACCCATTGTTTTGGAGGGCCTTTGCAGCATGCTCCTTCTCCTTCTCCGTACCTGGGAGCTGTATGCAGATCTTTTCGGCACATTGCCACCTTGTGCACCAGGGGGTGATGTGACTTGAAGCCCAGGTACTTGTCTGTGTGTGTGCTCTTTCAGAACACCCTGGTTGACAGGAATCCATCACTGTGATGGGTGATCCTGATGTCCAGGAAGGGCAGTGTGCCTGCTAATTCTATTTCGATGGTAAACTGGATGGTGGATTCAATGGAGTTTCTATTATTAGCATCACACTCCATTACATTATTCCCGCTTACCTCATCACCTGTCATTAATTGCCACCATTTATGTTTATATAATCACCTTGCTAGTTTTGTAAGATCATTTTCATACACTGATGAAGATCCAGGATTGGGTCAAAATGTTGGTATGCATACACAACAACATCTCTCCAGCAATTTTGGCTAGTGGAGTTTCCCTATCGAGTATAATACATCCTTGCTCATTGACAAATGTTATGAATGCCTATTGCATGTTGCAGATGTGAACCTACCTTGCTGCAGTTGTCCAGCCTTGTATCGAGACTTCAAGGCCGCTGGCAATTACCTGGAATCCCCTTATCAACATTATTAACAACTATGAAGTGCGGGACTACACTGGTGACTTAGTTGGTGAGATTATCTAATACTGAACCTTACCTTTCATTCTCATTGCCCTTGTGCACACACACAAACACTATAATTATAGGGAAGCATGCTTATACATCTGATAGTATACAGTACAGACTGTAGTTATCAGATATCTTCCTTCTCAGTTAATGGCAGTGGTTCAGGTGGTGCTGAAGAATGCTAAGAAGCATGTTTAAGCATTTGGCTTTGTGTAGTATGTGTAACAGTATATAGCCATAGACTGTATTTATTAACTGTCTTCCTCTTCAATCAGATAGTGGCAGTGTTTCAGATGGTGATGGGACGGTGTCCATTAACACTCCTCCTGTTGGCATCTACGGTGTGACAGTTTTTGGAGTTGCTGATGGACAGTCTTTTAATGAATCAGCTATATTTTACACCAAAGAAGGTTAGCCAAGCACTCTCCTTTTCCTATTCACACTCACCCACAGCTGTACATGCAGTTACAAGCATATCTCCTCTTGTTGATTGCAGAGAATATAATTGTAGAGAAAGCATTCAGCGTTCATGCGCTTCCAACTGCTAATGGTGTTACTGTGTGCTTCAGTTCTGCCCAAAAAGATGTCAGCTACTTGTGCCAGGAAGGAAGTGGCACCAAGACACCATGTATGGCATCCACCACACCCTCTCTATGCTATTCGAGACTGGCAGTTCACTTCCTCACATTCATTGCTCAATTACTGTATGTGCCCTTCTCCCTCTACACTATACAGGTACTGACTGTACAAGTTACAGCCGTGCTAATGGAACGGAAAAGGTAACCATCTATTTGCTAGGCAGTGGGGTGGAAGTGGAACAGCAGTCATTCTACTACAGAGTATAAGCATTCAGAGAAGAGAGCAAGTAGTTTAGGTTCACAGCTGACTTAGTATTCCTCTTTTCACTATAGCAAGTAACACAATTAATGTGTATGCTCAGACCTTTCTCAGTTATGTAGCACTAGGTGAACCATAAGCGTCAGTTTGTATTAGATCCATATATGACCTTCATCTCTAATGTTTCTGCCTAATAAGCCATGCACTGTTGTTCCATCATCTACTGGCAGCTAGAGAAGATGTGACTGTATTCATATGTACTGGACCAGTAATCTGGAGTCGGGCAAAAGTAACTAGGACATTCTGGTAGGTCTATAACTTTTGGGAACATCGATCATAATGTAGATGGAGGTAGTGGAGGATAAATGAACATAGTCATTTGAATTCAGCATGGCACTGAGCATGCACAGACAAGTCACAATTTTGTACCTACGTACACATACAGAACACACATGTACAAAGAATGGCAAGCAAATGCAAATATTATCATGGTCAGCATAGTTTGAGGTTGTTGGTAGACCATACACGTTCAGACTACTCAATAGTTATATTAGCACATTACAAATGAATATCTCTCTATATAATAAGTTTCACAGCTAGCTTCATTGCAATTGCAAGTTACAATGACGTCATACTTTAAACATTACACTAAACATTAAACATTACATTAAACACCCTTACACATTGCATATTACTAATTAAGATGGTCTACGTACCATGGTAATGCCAAGAAAAGATAAGATAGAGAAGTACAGATGCTAAAGAAAGAGAAGGGAATGAAACACAGCAGCTAGTTCGACCAGAGACGATGACCTCCAGTACTATAGCCATAGCCGACCCTTTGACAGCTGAGCCATGGTTGCCGCCATGTCGCCATGTGTAGTTTTCCACCTTGTCTTTCATTACATTACACAACATGAAAAGTAAGACAAGCTAGCCTGCCTAGCCATTGCTACACTCCTCAGGTTGAATCCAGCAAGCTTCCTTATGATAAAGAGTATGTACAGTGCCATCTGGTAGATTCGCCTTCAGTCTAGCTAGGTGCACCCCTTGCTGCTTGTTCCCACTTCTTTGACATGGCTGCAATTACGTTGTAGTTTGTAACTAGTAGTATGTAAAGTAATGGCTGGGCATTTGGGATGCTCTTAGTTACAGACAAATGCTAAGCCATTAAACTGAAGAGAAATGGTGGGATTTTGATCTGGGAAGTTTCATTTATGCATTTGTTCTCTCATAAATTATCTCCAATTTAACTTTGTGCATTATAATTTCTGCACTTCTGTACCTCAAATTTATACTGAGTTTACAAGTGGAATTAGGCCAAGTGCAAGGTGTTAGTGACGTACTGCTGTGAAACTTGTGTAACTTGCACTGTGTGAGCAGTGGTAGTAGTGGTTGTGATGACCCCATTGGGCTGCCCAGGGTATGGACTACAAGTAGTAGTATGTAATTAGTAGTATGTACTGTAATTGGTTAAAATATAAATGGTTGGGCATTTGTGCTAGTGGTTGTTGCATGTACTGCATTGACTGGTTGTTTTCCGGACATCTGCATTATAAGTGCATGTCCCCTGTTTAGTGCACATTTCTTTATTACTTTCTGGACATGTTTTTTAGGCACCAAGTAAGTATTGAAATTTATTCTTACATTAAGTCACATAGCTATATAGCACAAAATGTGAGTCAGGAAGCATACAAACATATCAATGGTGGAGCTCACGCAACTGACATTAGATGGTTTTACATACCTCTACTGCTGTCTTCTCACTGCACAGTTATAGGCTCCAGTTTTCTTTGTCTATGTATGTGTTGCGGCAATTAATAACACTTTAGTGCATCTGTTTTTAAAGGTCTTCCTAGCTTCCTGCCGCAACAGGTGGACAGGTATAGTGGCAATTAATAAACTATAATAGTTGCAATATGTGTATTTTATTCCCTGTCTTCCACTGTTGCTCCCTCGCTAGCCAATGAGATATCCTCTCTATATATCTCCTCTATCATATAAATTGGGATAATAGAGGAAAATGAGAGGAAATGTAAGGAATGGTGTGGTTGTTGAAGGATTTGAACTATCGACCTCATGCTGGTGAGGTGGCTATGCTAAGCCCTATGCTAGTGGTGCCAATAGGGTAACAGGGTGTCACAGTTTGAATTTTGAGAATTCTCAATGTACTGCACAAGTTTCATTACGGGGGCAATGGATCAGTGCCCATGTACGTATGGTTTGCAGTTCATCATTTACCAGCTAACTCTTCCCTCAGACTATACCTGTTTCAACTTAATTACTGTTCCAAGCACGTTATTGCCAATTTTTTCTGTTTCTTACCATTAATTTTCTGTTTTAGGTAGACAAGTGATCCACTCCCTTTTTTCTACGTATGTGCCGCAGGAGAGATAACTGCTGTATAGCTGTTAAAACACTGGGGTTTAATTTAGCCAGTCTCAGCTAAGGAAGTTGGGTCATAGTTGTTCATGTCTACACCTAGCCACACAGGAGTTTGTAATAATGTAGTATTCAAAGTAGACATCACTTTTAACAGTGTCTCATTTAGGAATGTGCCCATTCCTAGTACATAAACACCATCAGCAGCTTGTTCTGCAGCATGTGGTATGAACCACTTGTGTAGTGTACATGTTAGCTTGCATAAGAATTGCCTTCGATTTAGTGTGTGCACACACACATGTATGTACAAGCAAGAATACAGCAAGAATACAATCATACACACCAGTCCATTACTTTATAGACTGCAACCTGTGGGTAGAACCATGTACCTGCGTGGTTTTCCTTAATCTGGATCATCAGGAAGTGACTGTTAGGCATCACGTGTTATACGTGTACATGTACCACCTCCAAGTGTTGTCATCAGGAAGATGAGGATGCACCTGTGCCTGATGGTGAGAGTCAACATGTACGTGTTATGGTAGTAAGAAGTTAGTGAGTGTAATCACAGCTCCTGTGATTCACAACAAAGCAATATCCAGGATGGTTTGATTCAATGATAGCACTAAGGAAACCATTTCTACAAGTGGAGTACTAGTGGTGTGACAGTGGATCCAATGATTGCGTCACAATTGTTATGTCACAATTAATTAGTACTTTTTGTATGGTGTGCACAATGAAATGACTGTCAATGTTGTCAGACAAGTAATGGTGGAAGTTGTATATAATGGGATGACTGGGTGTTGGTGGAGGTGACCGGGTTAGGGTGATCAAATAAGAGGCTGCCATACTGAACTGAGGGGACCACCTACAGTCAAGGTTAGAGGTGACTTCCTGCATGTTTTTGATGTGAATTCAATGATTCTCCTCTGCTTGAAATGCCTCTCCACCTGCTTGACTATGGCAGCTTCCCAGTCCACCTTGTGCTGTGTCTTCCATGTGTGTACTGCAATCCCCTTTTTGTGTTTTTCTTCTATATTGCTATGATGTATTTGCTCAGTCTCTTCTCCAATGTTCCTCCAATGCACACACACACACATTTAGTACATGTCACCTGGTACACAAAACCTTTCCTCTGCTTTGCCGGTTGGGCTCTTTTATTTGGATCCATGAGACTTGGAAGATTATTCTGACCCCTATGTATCTGCATAATTCTCTCACTGACACCTTTGACGTATGTTAGATGAAGGAACTGAGGTGTAGGCTGGTCCTGTGCTTCTGCACCATCTTCATGTGCAGTCATGGAGAAACAATACCAAGGTGAGCAACCTATACTGTGCAATTTAAATCTCATTTGCTGTATCATTGTTTTATATCTTTTCCTGTTGTATTGCACTTGGAAATTGTACACATGTATACGTACTGTGATCATCTGTGACCACATTTACTTGCCAGCTTGACAGTGCCAGTGTCGTCAACCTTGACCATGCAAATGCTAGCATACAATTGTGTGTGTTGTGTTGATGGCCTACAAAACTCATGGGACATTCATTCAATTGCAAGCTTCTCAGCTCAACCGTTTGTGGGCTGAGGAAAGCCTGAAAGCCTAAGCTTCTCCAATCTGGGCTTGAACTCTGGCCCATGTCCTCCGGTCCCCTGGATTGTGTTGAGCTCCCACTGGGCAATCGTCTGAGCTACTGGACTAAGCCTCCCTGGCAGTCCTCATTTATGCAGCCTACAGCAGCAGGGTGCTGCACACTACAGTCTACAGTAGTCTACAGTAGTCTCGTACACAGGCCTATCTTCATCACTCTGCCATTTTACATGCAGCAGTCAATCAGATGCATCGCTTTGAAAGGCATGCCTCATAATGGATAGATGGATAGACTGGACTATATGAAGCTGAAGATACTGTACTGTACTGTACTGTATTGTACTGTACTGTACGTCTTGTACTAATTTACCCATGGGCCATAATGCCTATCATCTATGATGCCTGGGCTGCACTATGACCTCATACCTGTGTTGTCACAGCAGTCCAGAGCCCATCATGCTAGCTAGTTTACCTCTCTTGATATGATGGCTTATAGCTGGAAATGGATTTCCCTGTATATGCCTCAGTTCAACTACATAGGTCATGGACCACAGGCATATGTAACCCTCTGTAGCCAGCCTGTTGTCATGGAGGATAAACATTCTTACCTTCAAGTTTATACTGTACAGTATGATAACATTCGTAGGTGGAAAATGGACATAGTAGCTAATACTGTGCATTTGTTGACAATATAAACTATGTACAGTGCTATTTGGTAGTATCAGTGTCGAGCAGTGGTTTAAGGACTACCAACCATGTGTAACCGTGGTTTCCTAGTGGTGTTTACAAGGAAGCCTCTAATGCCTCTTCTTGTTAGAAATATGTAAGTGTTGACTGGAAAATCAATAAGCAAATGAGGCTAACAGGTAACACTTGCCTTATGGTTTTCCTAATCTTGCATTGTTAGGAAGTGGTAGACTATGTATGAAGCTTATGTAGCTACACTACTCTGATGTATACTACTGCTCTAGCTATTGTATGATCTTGCTACATAAGTGCCTGGTACAACTGTTACTGTAAAACACTTTGTAAGTGGGTAGTGTGGATGGTACATACATGACCTAATAATATCAATCTGTACTATAAACCCACATTTACCTGCTGCCACTCTTGCCTCCCCTACTGCACTGTACTCGGAATTGTCACACAAGACTACAATCTGTTACTCCTTC
>CBDBFT010000008.1:0-3496 GCA_965205065.1 Candidatus Poribacteria bacterium
TTTTGCTCACTGGTGTCCATTGCCCAGCATCAGATCCCTGTATATAGCAGATTAATTATTTTGGACTACAGTAGTTAGAGTAGTCACAATTTTTGATCCCGGCTGCACATTTTGCTTTCCAATCAATTACATGAATGCAGTTATAAAACAGTGGATTCTGACATGCACTGCCAGAAATTATGTTAAACTCCACAACCATTGTTTCAATACTGTAATCACATGATCAATTGCACTGTGCAATTTGCAGTCAGGACCAGAAATTGTGAAATGAATGTGCAATAATTAATGAGACATGAAGTTGTGCAAGTGAAGCACCCATAGGTGACTATTCTATATTGAATTCTTATACACAATGCTGTGTGTATACTATACACATCAATCACTGCTTCACACATTGCACTTACTGTGTTCCAGCACCCTAATGAGCTTGCAAAATGATTATTAGCTGTTTTGTTCTCACATAGTGCACTACATGCTTGATGAATAGTTCTAGAAAATCTACACTGCTCACTAATAGCCCTAGCCAACTTTGTATACTAGAGGAGAGTGAACATTTGTACCACACTTGTAAGGGCATTGCACCATACCCCTACATCTGGCAATATACTGGCATATAGGAACTGGTGCTGATGGAGCTATGTATACCTTACCTTATGCCTTACCCTACCCTACCTTAATATAGTAAAAACAGGCAGACTGTGTTGCCTCTTGCTACACTAGCCATCACCTTCGTACTGTAGTTCAATTAACACAGCACAGATGCAAGTAATGCTGCGATGTGCTACCAGTGTATACTATCATTTAGTAGTCACACATGCAGTCAAACAACGGGAAAGTAAACAGCTATGTAACTTTATAACAGCCTCACATACCTCACTTTTCCTGGGAACTGTTAGCAATACTGCTATAGCCAGGAGTGTGAGTTTGGTAGCCATAGTCCAAGTTCCTGCCGTGGTTTCTTGGTGCTGGGTTTAATCTTTAGACTGTACTGCATTGTCATCGATTCACTGTTTTTATAGCTAGTCATGTGGTGGGCTAGACATAACCACAAGCAGGGGTGTGCTGGGGTGAGAAGCTGCTTGTTACGGTACCGCATGGTAGTGCTAGAATCACTGATGCATATGTGACCACAAAGAGAAGCCTTGCAGGACACAAACATGCAGTGTATATTGTGTGTGCTGATGCTATGCTGCTTATACACATCTTATTCATCTTCCACATGCAGTGGTGCCCCTTTTGTCTGTACATGTCACTGTTCTGCCTGCTGTGTCAATGAAGACAAATACTACTTGGGAGCATTGTATGGACATCACATGTCTAAGCTGAATGCAGGTAGCAATGAATATCATTGCTAGGTGGTGTTAGATGCTGAGCTGGCTAAGTCGTAACTACACTAGCCGGAAATCAAATGGACCAATGTCAATGGTCAAAATTAGATTGACATGTTTTGGCCCTATCCAGCTAGGGACCTCTTACTGAGATTTTGAAGGAAATTCTCAGCTAATGGGAGTTGTCATAATTAACTCCCATTCAATCCTATCAGTGCTGGTGACTATAGGTACACCTAACATAAAGCTGTCACATGTCTCTTCTGGCATTTTACAGAAGACAGACATAATGTACTAGTCAGTAACATGCTGCATTTCCTAGGTAAGTGTACAATTTCTGGTGTAACATGGTGGAATTCTCTTAGTAAACATCAGTCTGATTGAAGTACATGTATGTCCTTCTTCTGTGGACATTATCCACTGTCCCCAGCTAACTGTATGGAATGTATAGGACACTAGTACCACCTTTATTAGATAGGCATGCATGTGTTGTTACACAAGCCTCAGAGGTTGCAGTTGCCCCAATTTGCCAGTACTATATGGAAGTATGCATATCAGGTGATTCTGCACGGAAGTTGAAGACTCCATAATATAATACAAGCAGTGAAGAAGGCATGGAGTGGCATGCACTTTTCTGGTCAGGGCATCCATGCACCCATGTGTGGTTAGCGCTTCCTCAAGGAAAAGCTGAGAGTAAAGAAACGTCAGGCACAGTCAGTACTATATGTGGTGGCTTCAGTATATAGCATGACGCAGTTTAGCTGCAAGGGTGCAGAAGACCAGGTATACACAACAGTGGAGAAGGAACGGAGTGGCATGCACTTTCCTGGTCAGGGCACATGCACCCATGTGTGGTTAGCGTTTCCTCAAGGAAAGGTTGTAAACAATTCTCAGCTAATGGAAGTTATATTACATAAACTCTCATTCAATCCTATTAGCACTGGTAGCTAGTTACATCTAAGCTAAAGATGACACACAGCTATCTCCTGGCATGCTATATACAGAAGACTGATATACTGCACGTATACACAAAGTGTGCTGCAAGTTGTTCCCTGAGATTGACCAGAAACTGTTACTTATTAACCGATTCTATAACACTATTTATAAATGAGGATATGCATTAATTTTGTTTGTATTATGTGCCAGGCATTTCATAGGCATTCGCACAATATGGAAAGGAGTTCATTGGTTTATTTTGGTTTGTAGAGCTGCATGGAACAATCCCTACACCCAGTGTAGCTACAGCAGTAGAAATTAATCATGAATGTCATTACACTCAATCACTCTGCACACATTCAATTAATACAGGATCAGATTCCCAAGAACTAGTCAGCAACATGAAGTTGCATGAAATACATTTCTCCTTTGCCATCTGCATAATTATGCATATTGCTTGCATGGGCAATATCTAAATTTTGCACACAGGCTGAAATAATCTGTGATTATGAAAGTTAGGCATGGACAACTGACACACCTTCAGGGACTATATCATGTATCATAGATTGTTAATCACTGGATATTACGCTGAACTTACCAGCTACACCAGAGTTGGTGTCTCAGCTGGTAAAGGAGCCGAAGCCCTATTAAGTGGCAACCAGTGATCGCTTTTCCTCTAGTCATCCTACAAAGATCGAAGAGCCACAGACAGCTGTTTTGCCCTTATTGGGGCTCATCAGTGTGGTGTACTGATGGTATGTGAGGATGACTAGCTGTTCTTTGCATCCACCAGTGAAACACTTGTGGTTCCAACATAGAAACAGATAAGAGGGGGGGAAAAGCTCAGTCAAAGCGTGACTGACACCAGGTTGTTGAAGAAGGAGCTCTTTGCAGTGAGCCACTGCATGGCACAAGGCCGGCTAGGTTGATAGATTGTTAATTGTTAATTGTTAACAATCTATCAACCTAACCAGCCTTGTGCCATGCGGTGGCTTACTGCAAGAGCTCCTCTCTCAACAACCTCGCACCAGTCACGCTTTGACTGAGCCTCCCCCCCCCCCCCCCCCCATCTGTTCCTTTGTTGAAACCGCAAGTGTTTCACTGGTGGTGGATGCAAAGAACAGCTAGTCATCCTCGCATACCATCAGGATGCCACACTGATGAGCCCCAATAAGGGCGAAACAGCTGTCTGTGGCCGTTCGATCTTTGTAGGATGACTAGAGGAAAAGCAA